>JBIKMB010000438.1:0-21572 GCA_044359485.1 Pirellulaceae bacterium
CCGCGATGAACAACCCCAATACATCTACGGGTGCTCTGGGGATTTACGACTCGCAGGATGTCCACAAGACATTTAATCTTTCCGGTAATCAGACCTCGGTCACGATCAGCTTTACGTTCAATCAAATCGAGACTTGGGATAACGAAAACTTCTTGGTCTGGGTTAATGACGCGCTCACATCGAGCAATAATTTCAATTGCTGGACCGCGGCAAACTACGCGAATACAACTCCTGACTCAGCAGCGGGAACGAACTACGGCTTTGCAAGTAGCTGGCAAGATCTTCCTTACACTTACGTGCTGACTGTCAACACAACAGCAAGCACGATTAAACTAGGTTTTGGGTCGGCTCTCGATTCTCCTTGGAATGATGAAGCATGGGGTGTTGACAATATCGTCATCCGCGAGCAAAACGCGACGACCTCGACCACCTACAGCGAAGGCACGACCGGCGCGGATATCTATGCGGGAGGCTTGGTCGGTGCGTGGCGTGGTGATGGACAAGCCAATGATACTCTCGGGCAAAACAATGGCAGTTTGGTCAATGGAGCCACCTACGGCACAGGACGGAGCGGGCAAGCCTTTTCGTTCGACGGCGTTGACGATTATGTGCAGATAGGTTCGTCGTCCATTTTTCAAATGACCAATGCCTTCTCAGCGGAGGCATGGGTCAATCCAGCCGGAAATGGATCGGGACATGCGATCATTTTCAACAAGGAAGGTGAATACGAACTGGCCCGGGAGTCAACAACCGGCCGCGTGATGTGGGCTATTGCCAACACCTCCAATACATGGAATTGGGTCGATACGGGCTACGTTCTGCAACTCAACACCTGGACGCACCTCGCCTGGACTTTTGAAAATGGAACGGTTCGATTATTCGCTAATGGAAGTGAGGTTCATGTTGGGGCGATTTCCTCTTCGACGATTGGGGATGCGGACGGCAATCATGATCTTCGCATCGGAGGACGGCAAGCTTATCCTTCCGGACAAAACTTTCAAGGTCTCATCGACGAAGTCGGGATTTACAACCGTGCGCTAACCGCCTCGCAGATCGCAGCGATCGTGGCGGCCAATGGTGCGGACAAAGGGTTGTCATCTCCGCTCGATTTGAGCAACGATTCGTATGCAGGCGGCACCGGCAATGATTCGATTGCGCTGGGAGCTGGCAACGATTACGCGACCGGTGGAGATGGAAATGATCTGATCGATACCGGCGCGGGGGCTGATTTCCTCTCCGGCGGCTGGGGCAATGATACGCTCACCGGCGGACTGGGGAACGATACACTCGACGGAGGTGCCGGCAATGATCTGCTCTTCGGGGACAATGGAAATCTTGTCTACAACGGTAGCTTTGAACTAGGACCATCCGGGCCGGGAAGCAATCCGCTCGGCTGGATTAAAACGGGTACGCCGACCGATGGAGTGCATGGCGATCCCAATCGCTCAACGGAGGGCTCGCAGTTATACCCCTTCGGAGGCTGGAATGTTGGGCAAGGTGGCACCATCAGCCAAACCATCAATACCGTGGCCGGAACAGCTTACACGCTTTCATTTGATCTTGGCCAGCAATTAAGTGGGCAACTTGCCCGCTTGCAAACAATAGTGACCTCGGGTGGGAGCACCATCCTTAGCAATCAGGAAGCAATTGCTAACCAGCGCCTTAGCTTCAGCTATACCTTCGTTGCGACATCGAGTTCCAGCACGATTTCTTTTTCCGATGTGACCACCAACATTGTATCGGATTATGATCTGGACCTCGACAACGTCCGTGTGTTGGAATTTGCTGGCGGGGCCGATACGCTGATCGGCGGCAGTGGCGATGATGTGCTTTACGGCAGCGGTGGAAACGATTTCATCTCGGGAGGGCCCGGAGCAGACTACATCGATGGCGGTCCTGGGACTGATACGCTGAGCTATTTCGGAAGCACGGCCGGCGTGAACGTCAATCTGTCCAATCAACTCGGGCATACCGGCGGTGATGCTGCGGGAGATCGAATTACCAATATCGAGAACCTGATCGGCTCGGCCTTCAACGATACGCTCACCGGTAACAGTGGCGACAACGTCATCGAAGGTGGCCTTGGAAACGATACGATCAACGGTGGCGCTGGCATCGATACGGCGGTCTACCGCGGAAACTGGTCGGATTACAGCATTAGCTACAATTCAGCGACGCAAAGCTATACGGTCCGCGATCATCGCGCCAGTTCAACCGATGGAGCCGACACCCTGACCAGTATCGAATACCTGCTATTTGCCGATCGTACCGTTTCGGCTTCACCGTATTTCAATCTCAATACGACTTATCTTTCTGACCTAACACCGACGGTAGCTTGGAACGGTACTTACCTAAGGAATGACCTGGGTGAAGGCAATGGAACACTTCAGAACGATGGCGTGCTTTTCAGCAAAGGTTTGTTGACTCACCCCGGAACTGACAATGTCACCAGCACCGTCTCCTATGCGATCGGTGGCGCGACTTCGTTCAAGGCGATTCTAGGCATCGATGAAAGCGCGTGGAATCCCAACCCTAGTAACGGTGTGCGATACTACGTTCTTTTAGATGGAGTTCAAGTTTATGACAGCGGAGTTGTCACAGCATCGACGGCCCCTATCAGCCTGAATCTAGATACGACTGGTAGGTCAATAATTACCCTAGGAGTCAATCCCCTTTCGAGTATTTCCTGTGACCATGCAGCTTGGTACAACGCGAGGTTGGAGACGCAACCGGTACCTTCAAGCTTTTCAGTAACGGAGGATGTGGCGGGGAACCTGATTTTTTCTGGCAGCCCCTTTGGCAATACACCCGGTACTGCACTGACCGTGACACTGTCAATCGCTGATGGAACCATCACGGGTAACGCCGGTACGGGGGTTACCGTGGGAGGTACAGCCACTGCGAGAACATTCTCGGGAACGGCTACAAATCTGAACAGTTACTTCACCACTGCAGGCAGAATCAGCTACATCGGAGCGCTTAACAACACCGATTCACGAGTTCTGACCATCAGCGTCTCGGACGGTAGCAATTCGACATCCGTAACCAGCTTGGTAAACATCGCATCGGTCAACGACGCGCCAACCGCCGTGGCAGACATTGCCACAGCAGGCGAGGCGGGGGGCATCAGCAACGGCACCGCAGGGGCCAACCCCACCGGCAATGTGTTAACCAATGACACGGATATTGATAGTGGGGATACAAAGACCGTGAGTGGCGTAGCCGCTGGCACTGTTGGTTCGGCGACGACAAATGTAGGCTCCAATGTCACGGGCACCTACGGTACGATCAATATCGCCGCTAATGGAGCGTATACCTACACGGTTGACAATAACAACGCCGCAGTCCAGGCACTGCGTACCTCTAGCAATACGCTAAGCGACATCTTTACTTACACGATGCGTGACACGGCAGGGCTGACGAGCACCACGCAGATCACCGTCACGATTCAAGGGGCAAACGATACGCCTACCACTGCGCTCGTTAATAGCGCGGTAGCAGCCTACAATTTCGAGAATGGCAGCGGCAACGCTCCATCCTTAGTGGCAGGTGGAGCTACTATGAATCTGGCGGGAACTGTGGCTTATAGTTCGTCTGCAGGCCGGACTGTTGGTTCGACTGGTTTGCTGTTTTCGACCAATGCCGACAGCACGACTCCACCGGTAACGCTCGCATCAATCCCAGGTGTAGCGACATCCAATGCAGTGACGTTCGCCGCGTGGGTCAGGTTCGATGCACTGGCTGGCTCGCAGGGTTGGGAGCGAGTTTTTGATTTCGGCGCCGGTCAAGGAAACAACAATTTATACCTCGCGCGACGCGCCCTAAGCACTGATTTACAGCTGGGTGGTTTTAGTGGCTCGACCATGGTGGGTACTGTGATCGCAACTAGCGCGATCTCCGGACAAGTCGGTAGCTGGATGCACTTGGCGGCGACGGTAAACTCAAGCAATGTTATGACGTTGTATATCAATGGTGTTAGCGCGGGTAGTGTTACGCTCTCCGGTAGCATCAATTACAGCAGCTGGACGAACAATCGCATCGGTGGTTCCAACTGGACCGTCGACCGCCTCTTCCAAGGTGCGATGGACGATATATCTCTTTTCGATCGTGCGCTAACAGCCAGTGAAATTGCACGGATCGCCTCGACAACCAATTCTGCATCGATCGCAGAGAATTCGGCCAACGGAACGAATGTTGTGCGGGTCAGCGCGAACGATGCCGACAGTGGCGACACGTTGAGCTATCAGATTATTTCTGGTAACACCAATACCACGTTCGCCATCGCAGCATCAACAGGACATATTACCGTTGCTGACACCACGAAATTAGACTTTGAAACAACGCCTACTTACACTTTGGTAGTTCGAGCGACCGACCTGGCGGGTGCTACCAGTGATCAAACAGTAACGATCAACCTCACCAATGTGAATGACTCGCCCGTCGCGGTTGTCGATAATGCGACGGCGGTCGAAGCGGGTGGGCTCAGCAACGCTACGGCGGGGACGAACCCAACAGGTAACGTGTTGACCAATGATACGGATGTCGACGCAGGGGATACAAAAACGGTGACCGGGGTTGCGGTAGGGGTTGTCGGCTCGGCTTCAGCTAATGTAGGAAGCAGCGTCAACGGAACCTATGGAACCATCGATATCGCTGCGAACGGAACATATACCTACACGGTCGATAACTCCAATCCAGCTGTGCAGGCGCTGCGTACCTCCGCCAATACGCTGAGCGATATCTTTACATACACCATGCGCGACACGGCAGGGCTGACGAGCACCACGCAGATCACCGTCACGATTCAAGGTGCCAACGATGCTCCGAACTGGGACGTAACTTCTCTGGCACGCTGGCAATTCAATGAAGGCACCAGTACGATTGCTACCGACTCGGTCGCTGGACGTACAGCAACTTTGATGAACGGAGCAAGCTTCTCGTCTATTTCACCATTCGCTAGTGGCACGAGCATCGATTTCGATGGATACGATGACTACGCTTCCGTTCCAGCTCTCGGAGGATCGCTCGGCGATTTCGCCATCGCAACATGGGTTCAAATGGATGCAGCATCTACCGGACCCGGTTACCGAAGCTACCTATTTGATTCTCGAGGCGATGGCACGACTGGTTCGAACGGCCTCGGCGTGTTTATTGATGGGAACGATAAGCTGCTTGTATTTGTTTCAACCAGCAACGGTTGGTCGCAGTATGCAGCGACCACATCGAGCTTTATCGGTACATGGCGACATATCATCGTTCAACGCCAAGGTTCGAACTTTTCTGCCTACATCGACGGTCAGGCTGTTTCCATGGCCCTCGACGCGGGTAGCATCGGAACGAACGGTTTCTCGGTGAGCATGACAAGTCCGGGGCGTCTGGCAGCCTTCTCATCAGCTGGCGTCGGGGCTTATCGCTTGGATGGTCGATTGGATGACTTCCGCATCTTCAATCGAACCTTAACCAACGCGGAAGCCAGTTCGCTCTTCAACGGACAAACCAACAATCAGTTGAGTATCGCCGAGAACTCCACCAATGGAAGTCTGGTTGGCACGTTAAACGCCTTTGACATTGATGCGGGCGACGTACTGAGTTATGGCTTGACCGACAACGCAGGGGGAAGATTTTCCATCAATAGCGCAAGCGGGCAGGTGACCGTCGCCAACGGTAGTTTGCTGAACTTCGAGGCAGCCACCAGCCATAACATTGTCGTACGTGCGACCGATCAGGGTGGTTTGACAGTCGATCGAACGGTAACAATCAATTTGACCAACGTCAACGAAGCGCCCGACATCATTGTCAGTTCGTCTGCGGATTTGACGATCAACTTCAATACTCCCTCGACTCTTCTGCAGAATACCACTGGAACATCGATTGCGACCAGTGTTGGAAGTGTATCCTACGCCTATGACCTAGCGCAGGGTAGCGTGATCGAATTTGGTACCGATGGTCAAGTCAATATCGACGTTGAAGATCGCCCAACGCTCAACAGCGAATGGACTCTCTCCTCCCGTTTCAAAGACATACTTCCAGCGCCCCACGGGTGGAATACACTCTTCCGTGGCGTGACCGACCACCAACTGCTGATCCAGCCAGGAACGGGATTGCTCGGCTACTACGACAATGATACCGGAGGGCTATTCAAGAGCTCCGGCTACAATGCTTCCAGTTTGGACGATGGACAGTGGCATACTGCTACGGTCACTCGACAAAGCTCTGGTTTGATTACTTATTTCATCGACGGAGTCCAAGTGGGAACGGTTACAGACACTACTGTCAGTAACTCTCTCAGTTGGTATGGGAGCCTTAACCAAACTCAAGTATTCGCGCGGTACCTCGACGATTTCCGTTACTTTGGCCGAGCGATCACTTCTGCTGAAGCGGCTGCCATTCACAACAATAGTTACTTTAGTATTCAGGAGGGATCCGCCAATGGCAGCTTGGTGGGTACTTTGCAAGCAGTCGATCAAGACACAGGCAATTCCCACACCTTTCAATTGCTCAATAATGCAGGGGGGCGTTTTGCAATCCACTCCACCAGCGGTGCGATATCCGTTGCCAATAGTGGTTTACTTGACTTTGAAACAGCGACATCGCATACGATCGTAGCTCGCGCGACGGACCAAGGTAATTTGTCGTTCGATCGGACGTTGACGATAAATGTTACTAATGTCAACGAAGCCCCCACGCTCAATACGGTAACCACTGGGCTAGCTGGCTGGTGGAAACTAGATGAATCGAGCGGCACGTCCACTGCTGATGCAAGCGGCAACGGGAATAACGGAACACTGACAAATATGTCAGGTACGGAATGGACAGGGGGACAAAGAGCTAATGCATTGCAATTTGATGGAACCAATGACTATGTCTCCATTCCAGATTCAAGTTCTTTAGACATTACATCCAGTATCACTATATCGACTTGGATCCGACCTACGGACGTTAGTGGTTCACGGCTTTTTTTGAGCAAGCATAGCTCGCCGAGCGATACAGGATACCTACTAGCCTCTATTAACGGGATCCTCTATTTCCAATTCGGTGATGGAGGAGGGGGCTGGCCGTACTCGTCCAGTACATCGCTTTCCGCGGTCAGTGCTAATACATGGCAGCACGTTGCTGTTACTCGTAGCGGTGGTACTGTCAATTTCTACATCAACGGCGTACTCGATGTAACTCGAGCGGTTGGCACGAATGATATTGCAATAAATAACCAGAATGTCTGGCTCGGATCTGATGTGAATATTCCAGGACACGCCATGTACAGTGGGGCCATGGACGATGTTCGACTCTACAATCGCGCCTTATCCGCCGGAGAAGTAAATGCGATCGCGAGCGGCTTGACAACACTCACATCGATCAACGAAGACAACACGAACTCCGCGGGCAATACGATCGCGCAAATCATTGCCGATGGCGCAATCACGGATGCCGACTACACGCCGAGCACCTCGGCTCCCGAAGCGATTGCGATCACGGCGATCAACAATACGAATGGGACTTGGCAGTTCAAGCTCGGTAGCGGTTCATGGTCCAATATCAATTCGACGCTGCTCGGCACACAGGCTCTGCTACTCGACAGCAGCGACAGCGTCCGCTTCGTCCCCAATGCGGACTGGAGTGGGAATTCAACATTCACCTATCGCGCGTGGGATAAAACAAGTGGCACCATCGCGGGCTCCTACGTCACGATCAGCAGTACCGGCAGTTCGACCCCGTACAGTTCCGAGATTGGTACAGCGCAGATCACGGTGACGGCCGTGAACGATGCACCGGTGGCTCTCGCAGACACCGCCACAGCGATCGAAGCGGGCGGTGTGGCCAACGCCACCGCCGGCACCAATCCGACCGGCAATGTGCTGACCAACGATACCGATGTTGATAGTGGCGACGCCAAGACGGTAAGTGGTGTTGCGGCCGGTGTAGTTGGATCGGCCTCGACCAACGTCGGCTCCAATGTGACCGGTACCTACGGTTCGATCAATATTGCAGCGAACGGATCGTACAACTATACGGTTGACAACAACAACGCGGCGGTGCAAGCTCTTCGCACCAGTGCCAACACGCTGCAAGATGTCTTTACCTATACCATGCGTGATACGGCGGGCCTGACCAGCACGACGCAGATCACCGTCACGATCCAAGGCACCAACGATGCACCGGTCGGTGTCGATGATACAGCCACGGCTTTAGAAGCCGGTTGGCTCGATAACACGGCAACGGGAAAGGTGAGCGATCCATTTGCATTGGTGGGACTACCCTCGCCAATGACTCTTGGCTACAACAACGAGTGGACTTATCTTCGCACCAGCAGTCTACCCAGTGCCTCGATGTCGTCTGTCTCGCCGTATTGGATTCAGATGGACAAGACCAGTGCGCCGAATACCCGTGCAATCGTACTCGGTGCGAGCGGATTAATACCCGGCGCTACTTACCGCATTAGCAGTTACGTTTACAGTGAGGATGCGAACCCAAATCTGAGCTTGAACTGGCAAAGCCACAACGGCGCCCAATCTTTGAACGTCTCACAAAGCACTTACGATTCCGTAAGAACAGGGACGGTCCAGAGGATTCAGACTGATTTCGTAAGCGTATCGGGATCACAGCTTATGGTTCTTGCGAATCACGGGTCTAACCAGGGACTCCCCGAAGGTACACGATTTTACATTACAGGTCTGGAACTTCAGCTCCTTTCGCCCGGTACCAACCCTACGGGCAATGTGCTCACCAACGATACGGATGTTGATAGTGCAGGTAACGGCGAAACGAAAACGGTTACCGCGATCGCCGCAGGTTCAGTAGCCAATCCGCTCGGCGCTGTCGGTACCGTCACCGGCACCTACGGCTCGATCAATATCGCAGCCAACGGTGCGTATACTTACACGGTCGATAACACCAACGCTACCGTACAAGCCCTGCGATTAACGAGTCAAACACTCAGCGAAACGTTTACCTATCGTATGGCCGATGCCGGTGGATTGACTTCGCTAGCGACCGTAACGATCACCATTCAAGGTGCCAACGATACGCCAGTCCCAGTTAACGATACCAACACCGCGGTCGAAGCGGGTGGCGTATCTAACGGTACTGCGGGTACTAATCCAACCGGTAACGTGCTCACCAATGACACCGATGTTGATAGCGCCGGTAATGGTGAAACCAAAACAGTTTCCGGTGTGACTGCTGGCTCAGTCGGTAGTGCCGTAGGCTCTGTCGGAACCAGTGTCACCGGTAGTTATGGTTCGATCAATATTTCTTCGACAGGCGCTTACAACTACACCGTCGACAATACCAATGCGGCGGTGCAAGCCCTACGCACTTCAGGTCAAACGCTCAATGATACCTTCACGTATCAAATGACCGACGCTGGTGGATTGAGTGCGCTCGGCACGGTCACCATCACCATTCAAGGTGCCAATGACAATCCAGTGGGTGTGGTCGATACGGGCACAGCGACCGAAGCGAGCGGTTACGCGAATGCGACTGCTGGTTCGAATGCAACCGGTAACGTGCTCACCAACGATACTGATGTCGATAGCGTCGGTAATGGCGAAACCAAAACGGTTACCGGTGTCGCTGCCGGAGTCGCTGGTAGTACCACAGGCTCCGTCGGTACCAGCGTGACTGGTACTTATGGTGTGATTACCATCAGTTCGACAGGGGCGTTCACCTACGTCGTCAATGAATCCAATGCAACCGTCCAGGCACTGCAATTGAGCAGTCAAACAATTACGGATGTCTTCAGCTACACCGTGACCGATGCAGGCGGTTTAACCTCCACGACACAAGTCACGATCACGATCCAAGGTGGCAACGATGCACCCGTTGGTGTCGATGATACGGCCACGGCCGTTGAAGCAGGAGGTGTCGCTAACGGTACTGCCGGTACGAACCCAACCGGAAACGTCCTCACCAACGATACCGATGTCGATAGTGCCGGTAACGGTGAAACGAAAACCGTTACCGCGATCGCCGCTGGTTCAGTAGCCAATCCACTCGGCGCGGTCGGCACTGTCACCGGAACGTATGGATCGATAAACATCGCTGCGAACGGCGCGTATACTTATACGGTCGATAACACCAACGCCACCGTGCAAGCGCTGCGATTAACAAGTCAAACACTCAGCGAAACGTTTACTTATCGCATGGCTGATGCCGGTGGATTGACTTCGCTCGCTACGGTAACGATCACCATTCAAGGTGCAAACGATACACCAGTTGCCACCAACGATACCAACACCGCGGTCGAAGCGGGTGGCGTATCCAACGGTACTGCGGGCACGAATCCAACCGGTAACGTGCTCACCAATGATACCGATGCCGATAGTGCCGGTAACGGTGAAACGAAAACTGTCTCGGGTGTTGCCGCTGGCTCCGTTGGTAGTGCCGTGGGATCTGTTGGAACCAGTGTTACCGGCACCTACGGCTCGATCAACATCGCTACGAATGGTTCGCATACGTATACAGTCGATAACAATAATGCGGCAGTGCAAGCTCTCCGAACTTCCTCCAATACGCTCAACGATGTCTTCAGTTATACGATGCGCGACGAAGCGGGGCTGACCAGTACCACGCAGATCACGGTCACGATTCAAGGTACAAACGATGCACCGAGTGATATTACTGGAACGCTCACGGTCGCGGAGAATTCATCCAATAGCACCGTGGTTGGCACAGTCAGCACGACCGACGTTGATAGTGGTGACTCGTTTAGTTATTCCCTTACCAACAACGCCGATGGCCGCTTCGCCATCAACTCGACCACCGGCCAAGTCACCGTTGCAAATGGCAGCTTGCTGAATTTTGAAACGAACACTTCACACAACATCAGTGTCAGAGCCACCGATCTTGCAGGTGCAACCTTCGATAAGGTCATCTCTGTTGCTGTTACCAATGTCAATGAAGCACCTATCGCCGCCAATGATTCACCAACCATACTCCGTGGAGCAGTACAGACTATCAATGTGCTCTCCAACGATAGCGATATCGACGGCAACACTCTGACGATCACGCATTTGATGGATCCCTCCGTTCCAGGAGTTCCAATCGCAATTGCTGCTGGCACACCGGTCACACTCGCCTCAGGTGTTGTGGTTCAACTCCAAGCAAACGGCACGTTTCTTGTTACAAATCCAGTCGGAGGTCCAGACTCCCCGACCTTCGATTACACGATTTCGGATGGCAATGGACTCACCGCTACAGCGACTGTTTCCCTCTCTGTCTTGGACTTGGATATGGTTGAGCGAGTCAACGGACCGATCATTCGTAATGGGGATGGAAACTTTGTTGTTCCAATCAGAGTCTCTTTAACCAATAGTGGTGCGATTAGTGTTGCATCTCCTCAAATCACGAAGTTTCTTTCCAGTGATTTCGGCTCCTATTTCCAGGGTGTTTCAAACATATCCCTAAATACCTCCGGCGTCCTCCAGGGAACCGCACCAACTCTGAACGCTGCCTTCAATGGATCCACGACGACAGCCGTACTGCAGGGAGGTAATCTCGCCCCCAACGATACGGTCGTGGTGACGATGGATGTGGTCGTTAAGAATGCAGCTTCGGTAATACCGAGCCTGATCAATCCAAGCTACTTCACAGGTGTGAGTCTAAATGGAATGACTTTGCCGTACACCCTTGTAGGCGGGGAAAGCTATACCGGAACCTTTAACGACACCGCCCCTGCAGCGTGGGATGGAACATTCTCTTTGAATATCACACGAGTAGGCAGCGGTACCGTCACTCGGCCGAACTCCATGTCGATAAGTCGTGGTTGGACCATTACCGACGATTCGGGTAACAACCTCGTCTTTGGAGAGTTTTCTCTCGCAAGTATCATAAGCAGTAGTACAGCGGGCAATCCCAATGACTACACCTTTAATTACGACTTCTCGGGATTGACCAACGGCTATTTACCAGCCGGCACAAGCATTTGGTTCAACGATGTCGATTTTGTTGGTTGCGAATATGTACGCATCACTGGCGCAATCGCAGGGGGATCAGGACTTTCCCCGTATCTAACGCCACTGGCACAATCGGGCACGGGGACTCCAGCAGCATTTTCTTACAACAGCACTACCGGAGTCTACTCGCTCGACGCAGTCGCTCCAAACAATGGTCTCTATCAGGGATTTGTAACAACTCAGAATATGAGTTCGATTTCGATTCATGCACCACAAATGGATTCGGTAGGTAGCTCAGGTTACTCGTTCTGGTTGCTGGCTCCGTCCGATGGCACAGTAGAGCTCTCCACGCAAGCTCGTTCAATTAGCACCGTGAATGGTGTGACCTTGATAGAGAGAGCCGATACCGGCAACACACACGAAACCTCCAATCCAGGTGCGCTCGGTGATAGCGGCGGACGAACGGATGCAACTCGCATCTCGATCCCTATGATCGAGGTTCAGCAATCCGCGGCAACTCCTGTTCGCGCGACAAGCGGGATCCCCGGTCATTTCGAGGTTACCTACGATATCACGGTCAGCAACGCAGGATTGAATACTCTCGAGAACTTGACGCTCGCACAGAATTTTGCAAGTCAACTCGGGGGCGCGTTCGTACGGATCGTTCCGCAGGGCGGATTACCTGTTACGATTCTGTCATCGAACGCATCCGACAACCCGGGATTGAATCTCAACTACGATGGCGGCACAATCAATGCCAACTTGTTCGACGGCTCGATCAGCCAACTCGGGTTGACGCAGTCCCTAACACTGCGCGTCGTCGTCGAAATCAACCCTTATGCGGCTGGGGCCATCCGCGATGGTATTACAGGCGATGGCAGCGGAGACTTTGAAACTCAGGCCTATGCAACGGCGATCGAAACTCGCTATTTGACCACGATTACCGATCGGTCGGACAATCCTGCTATCGCCACCAATTTTGACTACAACGGCGATGGGAACCCAGATGACGCGACCGGGGTTAGCCCGCGTCTGCCCACTGCATTACCAGATACACTGACAACAACCGAAGATACAACACTTTCCACCAACGTCATCACTGCCAATGGAGTCGATCGAGATCCCAACGGCGATGCGCTTACCATTCAATCGGCAAGCATGGATTTCAATGATGATGGTATTCAAGATGTACTGAGCCTTGGAATCGCCACATCTGTTGTTTCCAATGGACAATCGATAGGAATCCTCACGCTCAGTACCAGTGGAAACCTGACTTTTGTCCCAGCAAACAATTACATTGGCAACGTACCACGAATCACTTATGTGGTCACTGATGGAAATGGCAATACCGACTCGACAACGATCGATATCACGGTCACCAGCGTCAATGACGCACCCGTCGCGGTCGCGGATACAGCGAATGCGGTTGAAGCTGGCGGCGTCCATAACGGAACGCCTGGAACCCACCCGACTGGTAATGTTTTAACCAACGATACCGATGTCGATACTGGTGATACTAAGTTTGTCAGCGGTGTCGTTGCGGGTATAGCGCCTAGCGTCTCAGGCTCAGTGGGAGCATCGGTAACGGGAGCTTACGGCTCAATCAACATTGCGGCTAGTGGTACTTACACTTATACGGTCGATAACAGCAATGGGTTGGTTCAAGCCCTGCGACTGACAGGCCAAACACTGGAAGATGTCTTTACCTATACCGTCACCGACGCTAGTGGATTGAACTCTACAACACAAGTTACGATCACCATCCAAGGTGTTAACGATGCTCCTGTCGGTGTCAATGATGCAGCCACGGCGATCGAAGCAGGTGGTGTATCCAACGGCACGATCGGTACCAATCCAACCGGTAACTTGCTCACCAATGACACCGATGTCGATAGCATCGCTAATGGTGAAACCAAAACGATCACCGCGATCGCCGCTGGCTCAGTAGCCAATCCGCTCGGCGCTGTCGGTAGCGTAACCGGCACGTATGGTTCGATCGACATCGCAGCCAATGGTTCCTATACTTACACGGTCGATAACACCAATACGGCAGTACAGGCGCTAAGACTCTCCAGTCAAACGCTCAGCGATACCTTCACGTATCAAATGACCGACGCTGGTGGATTGAGTGCGCTAGGCACCGTCACCATCACCATTCAAGGTACCAATGACAATCCAGTGGGTGTGGTCGATACGGGCACAGCGACCGAAGCGAGCGGCTATGCGAACGCGACGGCTGGTTCGAATGCAACCGGTAACGTGCTCACCAACGATACTGATGTCGATAGCGTCGGTAATGGCGAAAACAAAACGGTTACCGGTGTCGCTGCTGGAGTCGCTGGTAGTACCACAGGCTCCGTCGGTACCAGCGTGACCGGTACTTATGGTGCGATTACCATCAGTTCGACAGGGGCGTTCACTTACGTCGTCAATGAATCGAATGCGACCGTCCAAGCCCTGCGCTTATCAAGTCAAACGATTACCGATGTCTTCAGCTACACGGTCACCGATGCGGGCGGCTTAACTTCCACGACACAAGTCACGATCACGATCCAAGGTGGTAACGATGCACCAGTCGCTGTCGATGATACGGCCACGGCCGTTGAAGCAGGCGGCGTAGCTAATGGCACTGCCGGTACGAATCCAACCGGCAACCTACTTACCAACGATACTGATGTCGACTCCGTAGCTAATGGTGAAACGAAAACCGTTACCGCGATCGCCGCTGGTTCAGTAGCCAATCCACTAGGCACCGTCGGTAGCATCACCGGTACCTATGGTTCGATCAACATCGCCGCGAACGGCGCGCATACTTATACGGTTGATAACACCAACGCGGCCGTGCAAGCGCTGCGATTAACGAGTCAAACACTCAGCGAAACGTTTACCTATCGCATGGCCGATGCCGGTGGACTAACATCGCTAGCTACGGTAACGATCACCATCCAAGGTGCGAACGATACGCCGGTTGCCAATAATGAAACCAATACAGCAGTCGAAGCAGGTGGCGTTACCAATGGTACGGCTGGTACCAACCCAACCGGCAACGTGCTAACGAATGATACCGATGTCGATAGCGTAGCTAATGGTGAAACCAAGACTGTAACCGGAGTCGTCGCTGGTTCAGTGGGAAGTGCTGTCGGTTCTGTTGGATCATCCGTCACTGGCACTTACGGTTCAATCAACATTTCTTCCACCGGCGCGTACACCTACACGGTCGATAACACCAATGCGGCCGTCCAAGCACTACGTACTTCAGGCCAAACGCTCAGCGAAACGTTTACCTATGCGGTGACCGATGCCGGTGGACTAAGTGCTCTCGGTACCGTCACCATCAACATCCAAGGTGCAAACGATAATCCTGTCGGCGTCGTTGATACCGGCACCGCAACCGAAGCAAGTGGCTATGCGAATGCGACGGCTGGATCTAATGCGACCGGTAACGTACTGACCAACGATACCGATGTCGATACAGTTGCCAATGGTGAAACCAAAACAGTAACCGGTGTCGTTGCGGGTATTGCAGGAAGTGCATCAGGTTCGGTCGGCTCGAGCGTCTCGGGTAACTATGGTTCGATCACCATCGGTTCCAACGGTGCCTTCACTTATGTCGTCAATGAATCGAACGCTACAGTTCAGGCGCTGCGACTCAGCAGTCAAACGATTACGGATTTGTTTACCTATACGGTCACCGATGCTGGTGGATTGACTTCAACCACACAAGTCACTGTCACGATCCAAGGTGGTAACGATGCACCGGTCGGTGTCGATGATGCAGCCACCGCGACCGAAGCTGGTGGACTAGCCAACGGCACTGCAGGTACCAATCCAACCGGTAACCTACTTACCAACGATACTGATGTCGACTCCGTAGCTAATGGCGAAACGAAAACGATCACTGCGATCGCCGCAGGCTCGGTTGCCAATCCACTGGGTGCCGTCGGTACCGTCACAGGCACTTATGGTTCGATCAACATTGCTGCTAACGGCGCGTATACTTACACCGTCGATAATACCAATGCCGCGGTGCAAGCACTGCGACTCTCCGGGCAAACACTTAGCGAAACATTTACCTATCGCATGGCCGATACGGGTGGTCTAACTTCACTGGCTACGGTCACCATCACCATTCAAGGTGCCAACGATACACCAGTACCAGTCAACGATACTAACACGGCAGTCGAGGCTGGAGGTATTTCCAATGGGACCGCTGGTACCAATCCAACCGGCAACGTGCTCACCAATGACACCGATGTCGATAGCGCAGGTAACGGTGAAACCAAAACGGTTTCCGGTGTTGCTGCAGGTTCGGTCGGTAGCGCCGTGGGTTCCGTCGGCACCAGTGTCACCGGCACTTATGGCTCGATCAACATCGCCGCCAATGGTTCCTACACCTACACCGTCGATAACACTAACGCTACGGTGCAAGCGCTAAGACTCTCTAGTCAAACACTCAATGATACCTTCACCTATCAAATGACCGATGCGGGCGGATCGAGTGCACTGGGCACAGTGACCATTACCATCCAAGGTGCGAACGATAATCCAGTCGGTATTGTCGATACAGGCGCGGCAACGGAAGCAAGTGGCTATGCCAATGCAACGGCAGGTTCGAATGCGACCGGTAACGTACTGACCAACGATACCGATGTTGACTCGATTGCCAATGGGGAAACTAAGACTGTCAGCGGTGTGGCTGCAGGTGTTGCGGGAAGCGCGACAGGCTCAGTCGGCGCAAGTGTCACCGGTAGTTATGGCTCGATTACGATTGGTTCGAACGGTTCCTTCACGTATGTTGTCAATGAATCGAACGCTACGGTCCAAGCTCTCCGTTTATCAAGCCAAACGATTACGGATGTCTTTACTTACACGGTAACCGATACCGGTGGCTTATCTTCGACCACACAAGTCACCATCACCATCCAAGGTGGTAACGATGCTCCGGTCGGAGTCGATGATGCAGCCACAGCGACCGAAGCGGGTGGACTTGCTAACGGGACTGCAGGTACTAATCCAACAGGCAACTTGCTCACTAACGATACCGATGTCGACTCCGTCGCTAATGGCGAAACGAAAACGATCACCGCGATCGCCGCAGGATCCGTTGCTAACCCATCGGGCGCACTTGGCAATCTCACCGGCACTTATGGTTCGATCAACATTGCTGCTAACGGCACGTATACTTACACCGTCGATAACACCAATGCCGCTGTGCAAGCGCTGCGTCTAAGCGGACAAACCCTCAGCGAAACGTTTACTTATCGTATGGCCGATGCAGGTGGGTTGACGTCGCTTGCTACGGTAACGATCACCATCCAAGGTGCGAACGATACACCGGTTGCCAATAACGAAACCAATACAGCAGTCGAAGCAGGTGGACTATCCAATGGCACGGCAGGTACCAATTCGACCGGCAATGTGCTAACGAACGATACCGATATCGATAGCGTCGCTAATGGTGAAACCAAGACTGTAACCGGAGTCGTCGCTGGTTCAGTGGGAAGTGCTGTCGGTTCTGTTGGATCATCCGTCACAGGAACTTACGGTTCGATCAATATTTCATCCACAGGTGCGTACACTTACACCGTCGATAACACTAATGCGGTCGTCCAAGCATTACGACTCTCCGGGCAAACACTCAGCGAAACCTTTACTTACGCCGTAACCGATACCGGTGGATTGAGTGCGCTCGGTACTGTTACGATCAACATCCAAGGTGCGAACGATAATCCTGTCGGAGTTGTTGATACCGGTACAGCGACCGAAGCCAGTGGTATTAATAATGCGACAGCCGGATCCAATGCTACAGGTAATGTGCTCGCTAACGATTCCGATGTCGACTCGGTAGCTAACGGGGAGACCAAGACCGTCAGTGGAGTGGCTGCTGGCGTGGTTGGTAGCGCGACAGGCTCAGTTGGCGCAAGTGTCACCGGTTCCTATGGTTCGATTACCATCGGATCCAACGGTGCCTTTACCTACGTCGTCAATGAATCCAATGCCACCGTACAAGCACTTCGTTTATCCAGCCAAACGATTACGGATGTCTTTACCTACACCGTGACCGATGCTGGTGGATTGACTTCCACCACGCAAGTCACCATCACGATCCAAGGTGGTAACGACGCACCGGTCGGTGTCGATGATGCGGCCACAGCGACCGAAGCGGGTGGACTTGCTAACGGGACTGCCGGTACTAATCCAACAGGTAACCTGCTCACCAACGACACCGATGTCGATAGTGTCGCCAATGGTGAAACGAAGACCGTTACCGCGATCGCCGCAGGTTCAGTAGCCAATCCACTCGGCGCGGTCGGCACTGTCACCGGCTCTTATGGCTCAATCAACATCGCAGCCAACGGTTCTTATACTTACACCGTCGATAACACCAACGCCGCCGTTCAAGCACTGCGACTCACGAGCCAAACCCTCAGCGAGACGTTTACTTATCGTATGGCCGATGCAGGTGGGTTGACGTCGCTTGCTACGGTAACGATCACCATCCAAGGTGCGAACGATACACCGGTGGCAAATAACGAAACCAATACAGCAGTCGAAGCAGGTGGCGTTACCAATGGCACGGCAGGTACCAATCCAACCGGCAACGTGCTAACGAACGATACCGATGTGGATAGCGTCGCTAATGGTGAAACCAAGACTGTAACCGGAGTCGTCGCTGGTTCAGTGGGAAGTAGTGTCGGTTCTGTTGGATCATCCGTCGCTGGCACTTACGGTTCGATCAACATTGCTTCCACCGGTGCGTACACCTACACCGTCGATAACAGTAACGCAGCCGTTCAAGCACTCCGCACCTCAGGTCAAACGCTCAGCGAAACGTTTACTTACGCTGTCAGCGATGCCGGTGGACTAAGTGCTCTCGGTACCGTTACGATCAACATTCAAGGTGCGAACGATAATCCTGTCGGCGTCGTTGATACAGGCACAGCCACCGAAGCAAGTGGCTATGCGAATGCGACGGCTGGATCTAATGCGACCGGTAACGTACTGACCAACGATACCGATGTTGACTCGATTGCCAATGGTGAAACCAAAACAGTAAGCGGAGTTGCCGCTGGTGTAGTTGGTAACGCGACAGGCTCAGTTGGCGCAAGTGTCACCGGTACTTATGGCTCGATTACCATTGGTTCGAACGGTGCCTTCACCTACGTGATCAACGAATCGAATACTACTGTGCAGGCACTGCGGTTATCGAGCCAAACGATTACCGATGTATTCACTTACACAGTTACTGACACAGGTGGATTGACCTCCACCACTCAAGTTACCGTTACGATCCAAGGTGGTAACGATGCACCTATCGCTATCGCCGATTCCGGAAATGCGACCGCCGGAAGCAACGTCACCGGAAACACTCCAGCCACCGGCAACGTGCTCTCCAACGACACCGATGTTGACTCCCCAGCCAATGGTGAAACGAAGATCATTACAGGTGTCGCTGCGGGTACGGTTGGAACGGCAAACGGTTCAGTTGGCTCGAGCGTCAGCGGCGTTTACGGCTCGATCTCCATCGCTGCTAATGGCTCGTACACCTACACCCCCGATGATAACAATCCAGCTGTGCAATCTCTCGGCAATGGCCAGACGCTGAGCGATGTCTTCACTTACACGATGGCCGATACGGCAGGTTTGATCTCGACGACACAAATCACGCTGACGATCACCGGTAGCAACGATGCACCAGTCGCGCAGAACGATACCAATACAGCAATTGAAGCAGGTGGACTGGCGAACGCCACAACAGGCTCGAATCCTACCGGCAATGTACTCACCAATGATACCGATAGCGATACTCCAGATACCAAGACGGTCACCGGAGTCGCTGCAGGGTCTGTCGCTTCTCCAATCGGTTCAGTCGGAACCTCTGTCACCGGTACTTACGGATCGATCAACATCGCGTCCGATGGCTCATACACCTACACCGTCAACAATAACAACACAGCAGTCCAAGCGTTGCGAATCTCAGGTCAGACGCT
This sequence comes from Pirellulaceae bacterium, assembly GCA_044359485.1. Taxonomy (GTDB): domain Bacteria; phylum Planctomycetota; class Planctomycetia; order Pirellulales; family Pirellulaceae; genus JAFLCP01. The sequence goes on from JBIKMB010000438.1 coordinate 19,883, forward strand.
CAGTGAAACCTTTACCTACACGATGGCCGATACGGCCGGAGCGACGGCGGTCGCAACGGTAACCATTACCATCCAGGGTGCCAATGATAACCCCGTCGGTATCGCCGATACAGGGACTGCGACCGAAGCGAGTGGCTATGCCAATGCCACCATAGGTTCGAATGCGACTGGCAATGTGCTCGCCAATGATACCGATGTGGACTCGGTCGCTAATGGTGAAACCAAGACGGTCACCGGTGTGGTCGCAGGTGTCACAGGCAGTGCGACAGGCTCGGTGGGTAACAGTGTCACCGGCAACTACGGTGCGATCACCATCGGAGCGAACGGTGCCTTCACTTACGTTGTCGATGAAACCAATGCCACGGTTCAAGCCTTGCGACTGACCAGTCAAACAGTTACCGATGTCTTTACCTATACGGTCACCGATACCGGCGGCTTGACTTCGACCACCCAGGTGACGATCACAATCCAAGGGGCTAACGACGCGCCAATTTCGAGTAATGATGCGACAATCGCCGTTGAAGCAGGTGGCTTAACGAACGGCACTGCAGGTACCAGTCCATCCGGCAATGTGCTCACCAACGATGGCGATGTTGATTCAACTGCCAATGGTGAAACGAAGACGGTTACTGGAGTCGCTGCCGGGGCCCAAGCAAGTGCTAGTGGTTCGATAGGTTCCAGTGTCACCGGCTCGTACGGTTCGATCACCATCGCAGCCAATGGTGCTTACACTTACAGCGTCGATAACAATAATGCGGCAGTGCAAGCACTGCGTCTATCAGGGCAAACTCTCACCGATCTGTTTACGTACACGATGGCCGATACGCTCGGCCTGACTAGCACTTCGACCATCACAGTAACCATTCAAGGTGCGAACGATACTCCGGTAACGACCAACGATACCAACACCGCTATCGAAGCGGGTGGCGTTACCAACGATACAGCAGGTGTCAATCCAACCGGCAATGTACTCGCTAATGACAGCGATGTGGATTCGGTCGCTAACGGTGAAACCAAGACCGTCACTGGCGTGGTCGCTGGTTCGCAGTCGAGCGCCGCCGGTTCGGTCGGCTCAAGTGTTACTGGTATCTACGGTGCAATTACGATTGCTGCTGACGGCTCTTACACTTACACCGTTGATAACTCGAATCCTGCTGTGCAGGCCTTAAGACTTTCCGGTCAAACGCTAAGTGAAACCTTCACTTACGAGATGACCGACACTGGCGGACTGAGCGCCTTAGGTACCGTCACCATCAACATCCAAGGTGCCAACGATAATCCCGTAGGTATCGCCGATACAGGCACTGCGACCGAAGCGAGTGGCTATGCCAATGCGACCGCAGGATCCAATGCCACTGGTAATGTGCTGAGCAACGATACCGATGTCGATTCAATTGCTAATGGCGAAACTAAGACGGTCGCTGGTGTGGTCGCTGGTGTCGCTGGCAATGCCACAGGTTCAGTAGGCTCCAGTGTGGTGGGCAACTACGGTGCGATCACTATCGGAGCTAACGGAGCCTACACCTACGTCGTCGATGAAACCAACGCGACAGTACAAGCTTTGCGATTAACCAGTCAAACCATTACCGATGTCTTTACCTATACGGTTACCGATACGGGCGGTTTAACTTCGACTACACAAATAAGTATCACGATCCAAGGTGCCAACGATGCACCGGTCTCGAGCGAC
>JBIKMB010000290.1:0-6606 GCA_044359485.1 Pirellulaceae bacterium
GGGCAAGGTATCCTACATCGGGTTTTTGCATCGATACATGAGCGATTGGTAAGGATGGGCGTAGTGTTTCACTATTCATTATGGAAAATGCACCCAGGCAGACCGTCAAGTCGATGGATCGGTTGGGGTTGCTGCATGCTGTGCATCTGTAGCGTCACCAGCTTGGCTCAGGAAAACGATCGGTCGAGCGGTTTAGTTGCGACCGAAAAAAACCAGGCGGTCCAAAAAGAAGAGCTGCGCGTCAAGGAATTGATCGAGATGCTGGGGTCCGATCAGTTCGCTACCCGCCAACGAGCCCAAATCGAATTGGAATTGATGGGCCTGGACGCCTTTGAAGCGTTGCGAGAGGCCTTCGATCATCCCGATCGCGAAGTGGCATCTATGGCCAAATATTTGCTCAACAGCGCGAAAGTGGAGTGGGCCAATGAAAACGACCCACCCGCTGTCCGTGAGATCCTTAAAAATTACGACGTGCGCACCGTGTCACAGCGAAAGACGATGATGGATCGTTTAAGCTCTTTGCCCAAACGCGAAGGCTGGGCACCGCTGTGCCGAATTGCCAAATTCGAACCCAATAACGGACTTTCCAAATATGCCGCTCTTCTGCTGTTGCAAAAGCGAAAAGAATTGAGCTCCGAGGATCGAAATTCTCTGGTCGATTTGGTGCAGAAAGAGGTTGGACAAAGCCGCCGTACCAGTGTGCAGTGGTTGCAAAAATTTTCCGCTCTCCTTGTTGCTCCAACGCCGGATACGAAAACTTGGTACACGATTGCTGAAAACGAACACTCCCTTCTGGATTCAGGTTCTGATGACACGTTTCCAGAAATGGTTCAATCGCTGTATGAATGGGCCGCTTTACTCGGAACGGATGCCAATGAGCGAGACAACGCGCTTCGCATGGCGCGAGGAGCGATACGAATTGTCGGAAGCGATCCGATGGGATTGCGAAACGCTTCGTTCTGGGCCATCGATAACAGTTTTTCCGAACTAGTCGAGGAAATGCAACTGGAACATCAAGCCTTATTCTCGAAGTATGCTGAGTTAACCTATTGCCTCGCTGAAAGTTTCAGGGCTCGCAAAATGGAACCCTCCGCACAAGAGTTTGCTGATATCGCCTTCAAAAATCCATCAGTCGGCATGTTTGCCGCTCGCGATCCGAGAGAATACAGAACTCTGAGAGCTTACAATCTCAAGGAACGCGGCCTGTTTGACTGGAGCGAACGGGAGTATCTGGAAACAATCAAGAGCACTCGCTTGCTCGACGTCGTCGGCTTAAGGGCTCGGTATTACTATTCCGACATGCTGCACGACTTGGAGAGAAACACCGAGGCGGGCGAAATTTGGAAAGATATTTTGCTCGAACTGGAAGGAACAGGTGAAACCTATCGCCAGCAGTTGCATGTGCAGTTGGATCTGGCTGGTCTTTCGGATCCCGCCGGAGTGATTGGGCAAGCCTACTATTACCAAGGCCTCGCCTACATGGAAAAAGGAGATACCGTTCAGGCGAAGATTAAGTTGAACTATGCTTTTGATAATGATCCGGATAATGCAGATGTCTTGATTGCAATGTACCGCATCGATGGTGATGATCAATGGAAGAGGACCGTCATGCAGAGGGTACAGACCTGTGCCGATTACTTCCAGTCGCAGATGATTCAAAAAGAACAGGAAATGGAAAGTGGCGGAGCTCTTGGAATGACCAATGCAAAACGCGAATTGGCCACGATGAACAATCAGTATGCATGGTTGATCAGCAACACTGAGGGTGATTTTCAACAGGCCTTGCGTTGCAGCCAGCGTTCGCTGGAACTTGAGCCCGAATTGTCCACTTTTTTGGATACATTAGGGCGGTGCTATTTTGCGATTGGTGATTATGAGAATGCAGTCGCCTATCAAAAGAAAGCGACCAAGTTGGAACCATTTTCGATGTCGATGAAGCGGCAATTGGTTGTGTTCGAAGCCGCATTGCAAAAACAAAAGGAAAAAAAGCAGTAGGCGATTATGATCGCTCGTGTCTCACTTCAATTGCTGCTTTTGAGCGTCTGTGTCGCTGTGCTAGGGGTAGCTGCGATGTTGCGTTTAGCTCCAGAGTCGACCGATCAAGTGGTTCTCGGGGGATGGACGTTGCCGGAGTTATGTCAATCCAAACGGCTGTTCCAAATGAATTGTCCGGGCTGCGGACTGACTCGATCGTTTATTTACATGGCGCATGGTGAATTTCTCGCCGCCTTGCGCATCCATGCTGTCGGCGCCTTGATGTTTGTCGGTGTGTTGATTCTCATACCCTTCTTTGCGGCTAATTCCATTATCATCGCTCGAGGCGGCAAAAGTCTCGTCGGCGAACAAGCGATTGGATGGCTGGTGTTCGTCAACACAATTTTGTTGCTGGCGCATTGGCTGGTGCGTCCGCTTGTCGCTTATTGAGAGAGAATGTTTATGTTGAGAAGTAGGGAGTGGCTTGGGCTTGAATAATTCAATCTCCTTGCAGGTCCGTGGGAGCGGTTTGCCTCTTGTGTTGGTGCATGGCTTCGCACTAGATCATCGAATGTGGCAGTATCAAATCGATGCGTTATCGACCCATTTCCGCGTGATTGCCGTTGATGTTCCAGGTTGTGGAGCGAGCCCTTCGCAGGGAGCTCGCTCCGTGGCTGACCTGGCCAAGCAACTCTTTGTCTCGATCGAACCTCTGCTGGACAATAGAGCGGCGACATATATTGGACTTTCTATGGGGGGCTACATCGGCTGGGAGATGCTGTCGCAATTTCCTCATGCGTTTCATGCCGCTGTCATGTGTGATACGAGGGCATCGGCCGATTTGCCCACAACCGCCGAGGGACGCAGACAGATGGCCAGGAAAGTATTCGAGGAAAGTACCGAAGCGCTGCTCTCCCCGATGATTCCGCGGCTTCTGTGCGACCAAACCCTAGCCTCACAGCCGCAGGTGGTTCAATTGATGAAGGAGATGATGTTCACAGCCGCCCCGCAGACGATTCACGATCATCAAATCGCCATGTCAGAGCGTCAAGATTTTCAGGATCGCCTGCCGAATTTCCACATACCGATTCTCGCGATCTGCGGCGAGGATGATATCCTAACGCCACCCAAAGAAATGAAACGGATGGCTGGACTGTTACCCAAAGGAAGTTTTGTCGAGATTGAACAAGCCGGCCATATGGCTCCGCTCGAACAACCGCTTGTCGTTAATCAATATATCCTGAATTTTTTGCGAGCATTGTAGATATTGATTCTTCTGCTAATCGTCACCAGGCTAGTCGATAAGGCAAACCGAAGTTAACGTCGCAGTGTCGTAAATCCGAAGTTCGAGCCAAAACCGCGGCGAACCGCCAAGTGAATATAGAGCATTGCTAGCGGTTCAAGATTTCGAGCTTGATTCAGTTGTCCACAATCGATCGGGGTAAAGCCTAGAGCGGCCAATAGCGAAGCCACAATCTGTTTAGCCTGGTCGTCATCACCACAAAAAAACATGGTTGCCGGGGAATCGCCGAATCTCGGATCGCCCATCACCTCGACACTGGCTGTATTCAGAGCCTTCACCACCCGAGCCCCTTGGGCAACCTTGGCAATCTCTTCCGCTGCGCTCGTGAGATGACCAACTTCGAGCCCATCGAAGGTGCTATTGAGTGGATTGCTGCAGTCCACCAAGATTTTGTCATTCCAGGGAGAAAATTGTTCTGCAAACGATACACAGTTTTTCCACGGAATCGCTAGAACGCAAATCGGCGCCGCGTCCAGAGCAACAGGGATCTCTGTGACGCGGATGTTCCCATGCTGCAGGTCGGTATGCCTCCCCTTCTCCGTCGGCTGTCGCGAGCCAACAACGACTGCGTAACCGAGCGTTGCTAGCCGACGCGCTAACGTCCTCCCAACTTTTCCACTGCCGATGATGGAAACTGAGTTCAGCGAAGGGGTTCCCGTAGCATGCGATTCTGTTTTGGTTGGAGCGTTGTTCAATGAGCGCACTTTCGACATAAGTTTAGGGAAGATTCCAACAGACCCTATTCCGCTCTAAACGCATTTCGCGAAGCCTTTCCGCAGAGAATCTTCAAAGCAGCTGGCTAGGAAATACTACAACGCAATACATTGAGGCGGTGGTTTTCTGACATCTTTATTAAAGGGGGGACAACAGGGCTTTGTCCAGTAGGTAACGCTTCGAGGAGCCGCATCGCAAACGCAAAAGTCGTAAATATGCAGCTGGCAAACCAGGCCTCTGGTAGATCGATAAACGCCGGAAATGTCAAGTTAAAGCTTGGGCAAACAACTGCAATAGCCATGCGGTCGGTTCAATACCGCAGGACAATCTCAGCAGTGATTCATCAATACCGAGTTTTTCTTTTTCTACCGTCGACAGTCCTCGATGGCTGGTCGATGCTGGATGGCTAAAGGTGGTTTGGTTCTCGCCAAGGGATGGGCAAAATGGAATCGTATCCTTCATGCTAGACATGAGCCTTGATACAGCAGCCCCTTTCCCTTTCAAACGGAATGAAAGCACATGTCCATAACGGCCCGCTAGCAGTTGCGAGGCCAACTGATGCTGCGGGTGCGCTGCCAAACCGGGATAAAACACCGTATCGACCGCCGGGTGTTCGACGAGATATTTTGCCAAAAGCAACGCGTTTTGGCAGGCTTGCTCAATACGAAGTGGCAGCGTTGCTAAGCCTCGCTGTGTAAGCCAACAGTCAAGCGGACTGCTCGCCATCCCCAGCATACTGCAGAGCGATTGAATGTTGGACCATGCCGATGCTTTGCCACAAATAAGTCCAAGCATCACATCGCCATGTCCACACACGAATTTACTCAAGCTCTCCATCACTAGGTCGGCCCCATGTTCCAAGGGACGACACAGCATGGGCGTGGCGAAGGTATTATCGATAAGGAGCACGCCATGCCGTCGATGAGCAACCTCCGCTAGTGCGGCAATATCGGCAACTTCAAGACAGGGATTCGCGATTGTTTCCGCTACCAACATTTTGAATTTGGGATGATCGCACGCTGCAGCGATTTCGCCATGATTTTGTACATCAACTTGCTCAGCCGTTATGCCCCAACGCTGCAGTTCATGTCCAGCGAGTTGAAGCGTTTTTCCATAGAGTTGCCGAGATAATACCATGTGGTCGCCAGGGTTCAGGTGACCCAAAAAGGCGAGGCCCAGAGCAGACATTCCTTGAGCCGTGAGCAGAGTCTTCTCCGCTCGATGTAAACTTCCTAATTGGTCTGCCAATGACGATGCATTGGGATGTCCATCGCGGCGATAAACAAAACCCGTGCCGGGATGACCTAGCATCGAATCGGCTTGTTGAGGACTGTCGCATTCCCAGACAACGCTTAGATGGATCGGTTGCGTGTGGGGATGACCGGTAGGAATCTTGGGCAATGGCGGATGAGAACAAATCGCTTGCAGTTGAATATCGCTGCGGACTTCGGCGGTGGGATTCGGTTCCGGGGGATGGTTTGACATGTTGCTGAACAAAAACAAAGATTTGAGATGAATCGAGAAAATGTGCGAAACTGGCCCAGCAACACAAACAGGTTGTTTGTTCGCTTTGGCGTCCGCATTGTAACGCGGATCGGTGCGGTGCGTTGAATATCAATACAAAACCAAGTGAAACAAATCAGCGAGCCAATTAGGTGAATCGTCGCAGATTCATGAAGCAAGCCACGGTGATGGCAAGACAGCAGCAGTAGACTTGAGTCAACAAAAAAACTCTTCAGGCCAGCAGCCCGAAGAGTTTGAAAAGAAGTTCATAAAGACATGGCGATTTTTTTTCGCCCTGTACCAAACAATTAGCGAGCGTTGAACTCGACCAGTTGTGTGTTTGCATCGCGAGAAAGTTTCGCCAATACTTCAGCCACGTGTTGACGATCCGTCTCGCTTAGGCGGCGGAAAGGAACGGTGGTCGTTTTTCCATTTTCTTTCAGCAGGCGAACGCTATCGTCGTAGATCACGATGAGCTTGGCGTGGACAGCGTAGTTTCCGGTATTATCTTTCCAGTTGCGATAGCTACTGTCTTTGAACAAATCATCGGCATCGCTACCGGAGTCCGTTTTCGGTGTCTCGGCGGGAGGTGCTGCGGGAGCTTCAGGTTCCGGAGTGCCGAATAAATCGTCGGCACTGTCGGCTGGCGCGGCGGCTGGTGCTGGCTCGGCCGCTGGCGTTTCTGGCTCGCCAAACAAATCATCGGCAGCGGCTGGAGCAGCCGGTGCGTCTGCAGGTTTTTCAGCTGCCGGGGCTTCTGGTTCGCCAAACAAATCATCGGCTGGAGCTGGTTCCGCAGGCTTTTCATCGGCGGGCTTAGCTGCTGGCGTTTCTGGCTCACCAAACAGATCATCGGCCGAGGCAGGCTTTTCTTCTGCAGGTTTTTCTTCGGCAGGCATTTCCTTAGCAGGCTTTTCATCGGCTGGTGCAGGCTCATCGGCTGGTGCAGGCTCAGCGGCCGGCGCAGTCTCAGCGGCCGGTGCAGGCTCAGCGGCTGGTGCAGGCTCAGCGGCCGGCGCAGGCTCAGCAGCTGGTGCAGGCTCAGCAGCTGGTGCAGGCTCAGCAGCTGGTGCAGGCTCAGCGGCCGGCGCAGGCTCAGCGGCCGGCGCAGG
>JBIKMB010000090.1:0-21246 GCA_044359485.1 Pirellulaceae bacterium
TTGCTGGCGATGATTAGGCTGGACTCAGGCGATATTGGCATCATAACGTTATTTGCTTTGGTGATTGGCTTATTGGGCTTGGCGACACCGTTGGCAGTCGAGTCGTTAGTCAATACGGTGGTTTTTGGTCGTTATGTTCAGCCGATCATTATTTTGTCGCTGATGCTGTTTGTCTTTTTGATGTTCTCCGGCTTTCTCCGAATATTGCAATCTTATGCGGCGGAGATTATTCAGCGACGCATGATGGTTCGCGTGGTAGGCGACCTAGCGAATCGAATACCTCGCGCGAACATCAAGCAATGGGACACTGTTTGGGGGCCAGAGCTAACAAACCGCTTCTTTGATGTGCTGACGCTTCAAAAGTCGGTTTCAACACTTTTTGTGGACGGAATCAGTTTGATCATGCAAACCATTATTGGTTTGGCATTGCTCGGTTTTTACCATCCATTCTTGCTCGGGTTTGACATCGTTTTAGTCGCTTGCGTCGTGGTTATCATTTTGGTTTTGGGGCGTGGTGGTATCAAAACGGCTGAGAATGAATCGATTGTAAAGTACAAAGTTGCTCATTGGTTGCAGGATTTAGCTGGGGCGACAACGGCTTTTAAGATTCATGGTGGCCGGCAGTTGGCGGTCGACCGAGCCAACCGATTGATGGGTGAGTATGTCGCGATGAGGAGTCGCCATTTTCGCGTGTTGTTACGACAGAATGCGGCGGGGATGATTCTTTACGCAGTCGCTTCAACCGCTCTGTTGGGCTTGGGTGGGTGGTTGGTTGTGCAGGGGCGATTGTCACCGGGTCAATTGGTCGCGGCAGAACTAATTGTCACGGTGATTCTTGGGTCATTCATGAAAATTGGAAAGCAAGTTGAGACCTTTTTTGATTTGACTGCCGGTGTCAATAAACTTGGACACCTTCTCGACCTGGAGACTGATCCGCCAGGACGCTTGATTGATGTCGGTACTGGGCCTGCTCCGGTGCACTGGACCAATCTAGCCATTGAGATAGAGAATACGCACAAGGAAATGCACTTCGAAGACTATACGATCGAAGCTGGTGAAACGGTTGCGATTGTCGGGCCCAGTGGATATGGCAAGTCGCTCCTGGCGGAGGCTTTGGTGGGAATGAGGAGTCCTTGTAGTGGCTATATTGAAATCGAAGGAATCGAAGCTCGTGAAGCTTCGCGATTGAGCGATGGTGGCATGGCTGCAATGGCTGGCGGCCGCCATGTCTTTCATGGTACTGTGGCAGAGAATATTCATCTCGGTCGTCCCACGGTAACCGATGCGGATGTGCGAGAGAGTTTGCGCAAGGTTTTGGCTTGGGATGAAGTGCTCAAATTGCCCGAGGGGATGGAGACACCATTGCTCACTGGCGGGCGTCCCTTGTCTAGCGGCCAGATTGACCGGCTGATGATTGCCAGAGCGATCGCCGGTTCGCCCAGAGTGCTTATCCTGGATGGGGCGTTAGATGCTTTGCCGATCGATGTTCGTCAAGGAATATGGAACAATTTGACCAATCCGAAAACAGCGACGATCATCGTGATCACCAACGAGCCAGACATCATACAGAGATGTGATAAAGTAGTGAGTTTGCCTGGAGTGGGCGGTTCAGGGGTAGTTGGTAAATTGGACTCTTCACATGCTTTTGCGTAAGACAGATGAGTAGACAATGTCGACCAAATATAGACCATGGGTGAGCGGCTTTGAACTAGCGAACGAAGTAGGGGGGGATTTTCCTGCCCTATTGCTTGTTCGCTCGGTCCGCTGGATTCGCAAATTAGCCTACTACACCATGTTTGGTCTCTTGTTAGTTTTAATCGCAATGGCAGCATTGCCGTGGCAGCAAACCTCCAGAGGCGAAGGCACGGTTTCCGCTCTCAATCCGCAAGAACGGCCGCAGCAAGTGAAGTCGCAGTATGATGGCATCGTCAAGCGAATTGCGGATGGGATGGTAGAAGGAAGAAGGGTTAAGAAAGGGGATTTTATCCTAGAGTTAGAACCGACTGCGGCAGAGGAGTTAGCCCAGACCGATGCGATCTTGAATTTGTTGGAAGAGCAGTTGCGAGCCGAGCAATCCGAGTACGAGTTGTATCAATCCCAAGTGGAGCTAGCCGAATCAACACGGGATGCCAACATAGAGAAGCAGGAACTGGCGATTCAGACGGCGGAGTTTAAGTTGCAGGAAAAAGATTCGCTGATTCGCAAGTACAAGGTTGAATTGGAGCTAGCAAAATTAAATCGGGCACAAAGCGATCGATTGATAGCTGTTGGTGTGGAAGCGGGATTGGATAATGCGGCGTATCGGGCCAAAGAAAATAGTTTGATCGAGGAATTAACCGCCAATTCACAATCGCGATCGGCGATCGAAACGGAGATCGGTGAGAAAAAGGCGGAACTGAACAAGATCATCGCCGAGGGTAATGACAAAGTTGCCAGTGCAAAGACGAAAGTTCAGAGCGCTTATGGCAAATTGCAGATGACACAGCAGAAGATGAATGATACTAAAATAAAGCGGGGAGCATTGGATCGACTCAATCAGGATGCTCCCTGCGATGGGGTGCTTTATCGTTTGGTGACAGCCGAAGGTGCTTCAACAGTCAAAAAGGGGGATGAATTGTTTACGATCGTTCCCGATGTGAAAGAGTTGGCTGTCGAAATGGTGGTTTCGGGTAACGATACCTCCTTTATTCGTGAGGGCCAGGAAGTTAGGTTGCAGTTTGAAGGCTGGCCAGCGGTCCAATTGATCGGTTGGCCCTCGATTGCGATTGGAACATTTGGCGGTCGGGTAAAGATGATTGACAAGTTTAGCGAGGGGGCTGGCAAGTTTCGAATACTTGTGGTTCCAGATCCTGAGCTGGATGTATTGAGCGGTCAGCGCCCCTGGCCGACTGAGTTATTGCGTCAAGGAATGCGTGCCAACGGATGGGTCATGCTTAATGAAGTAACACTGGGATTCGAAATATGGCGACAGTTGAATGGATTCCCGCCATCGCTGGACGAAGATGCGTCAGGCGAAGAAGAGAAGGCCAAGAAAGTCAAGTTACCGAAGTAACGCAGTCTTTTTTCGGAACTTCGTTAGGGGCGACTCGGCTCGTAATTTGTTTACTACTGTTCATTACCTTCAGTTGCGCTTTCCGTTCTCGGAGCGTAGCATGTCAGGATAATGAGGAGGAAGTGATTGAGCCACAGAGAGTCGTGGCGGAGAGTGTTGTGCCGGAAGTTGCTCAACCTCAGGGCGTTGAGCTACAGGCGATCCGTTCAGCAAGCGGTATTGTGATACCTGCGCAAGAGCCTCAAGTTCAGGAGGGTAGGCCGCAGGGAGATTTGGCATTGCCTGCAACCATAGCTCCTCAAGTAACACCGGGTCAGAAACCCAACCCGATCGGAAATCCGAACCCGCCTCAAGATCCGAACCAGATTATCGATCCGAGCAAATTGTCTCAACCTTCTTTCGAAGAACTTCAGTCACAGTTGCCAGAGGGATTAAGGCGAGCTATCGAGGAACCTGAGAATGAAGGGAATCCCTCGGCATTAACGTTGAGCGATGTGATTGCATCGGTTTATCGAGCTTATCCGACGATTGAAGCGATTCGAATTCAGCGGCAAGTGGCTGATGGCGATTTATTGGCAACCTTTGGAGAATTTGATACGAAGATTCTCGCCGATACGATGAACGAGCCGACGGGATTCTACGAAAATTATCGCCATGGGATTGGAGTAGCTCGCAACACATGGTGGGGCGGTTACTTAGCTACCGGTTATCGCATTGGACGCGGCGAGTATCAGCCGTGGTATAAAGAGCGAGAGACCTTGGATGGTGGTGAATTCAAGTTGGCCTACATTCAGCCGCTTCTGCAGGGGCGTGACATTGACCCAAGACGCGTGGCGGTTTTTCAGAATCGAATTGCTGTGCAGGTTGTAGAACCGCAATTACAGACCGCAATTCTGCAGACATCTTTAGAGGCCGCAACGGTATATTGGGACTGGTTAGCCGCGGGTCGGAATCTGCGTGTGCAGCAGCAGCTCTTGGCGTTGGCGAGGCAAAGAGTGGCGCAGATACGAGAATTAATTGCCGCCCAACGACGGGCCAAAGTTGATGAGCTTTTTAATGACGTGTTGATAGCGCAGCGTCTTACCAAGGTCATTGAATCCGAACAAAAATTGCAGCAATCAACATTTAAGCTTGCGCTTTATTTGCGAGATGAAGGTGGTTCACCTTTGGTAGCGGATACTGGTTGGTTGCCCTCTTCGTTTCCGCCGTTGAGCGATACGCGGGAGATCGATGTGCAGCAGCAGATCGATGAAGCTTTAGATCGACGTCCGGAGTTGGTCGAATTGCGTTTGCAAAACGAGGCTGTCCAGTGGGATCGCCGTTGGGCACAAAACCAGTTGCAGGGGCGGCTCGATTTCGTGGGTGAGATATCGCAAGATGTGGGACCCACGACGAGCAAGAATCGAGACAAGCAGCAATTTGAAGGTGAATTTGGTTTGACCTATGAATATCCTTGGCAACTGCGCAAGGCTCGCGGAAAGCTGCGATCGACGGCCGCTAAATTGCAGCAAATCGATCAGAAAAGTCGTTTGCAAATGGACAAGATTTCGCTGGAAGTCCAAGCCGCAATTGTCGCTTTGCAGCGATCCCAAGAAGTGATCGAGCAATTGGTAAAAGTGGTCGAAACCCAAACACAGGTACTGGAGTTGCAAGAGATTCAGTTCAATACAGGGCGTATTGACTTGATCGAACTCAATTTGCAGGAACAGTTAATTACCAACTTAAAAATGGATTTGATTATGGCTCAGCGGGATTGGTTTACGGCGCTGAGCCAATTGGCGACTGCTACCGGTCTAGACCCGCTCGAGCAGGCTTTGCGATTGGAGACGATTCCCGATGGTACCCAATCACCGGCTCCAGGGCGGTGAACAGGTATTACGGTATCTCTGCAAATTGGAACGCAAAAGGAGGTTGAGGGAAAGGTTTTTTTCAACTTGAGGGTGAGTCGGGTTGGCGTGGTGCAAGCTAAAAGCGTATAACGCTTACCTTTCCAGCACTTCGATGCTAATTCGATTTTTAAGTTTATCCATCGAGATCATGACGCCGTGGCCTTTGCACATCTAGGACCTATCGCGATAGCCTTTCCTAAGCGACTGGAAACCAATGCTCAGCTGCAAGCGGAGTTTCCGGAGTGGGATTTAAACCAAATTGAAGAGAAGACGGGTATAGGCGCCCGCTATGTTGCCGAGCCTGGGCAGTGCGCTTCCGATCTGGCCGTAGAGGCGTGCGAGAAACTGTTTGCCGAAAATCAGGTCGATCGAGCGGAAATCGATTTTTTGCTGTTGTGCACCCAAACGCCCGATTATCCGTTGCCAACTACGGCATGCCTTCTGCAAAATCGGCTTGGGCTATCGACTGGGATAGGAGCTCTCGATTTCAACCTCGGCTGTTCGGGATTTGTCTACGGATTATCGCTAGCCGACGGGCTCATTCGCAGCGGTGTGGCGAAGAAGATATTATTGATCACAGCGGATACTTACTCCAAATACATCGATCGAGCCGATCGAAGCCTGCGTACAATTTTTGGCGATGCGGCGGCGGTAACGCTAATCGAGGCGAGAGAGCAGCAAGAGGTATCGGGTTTTGTTTTTGGTACCGATGGTAGCGGAGCCGATACGCTATTGGTAGGCGAAGGTGGTTGCCGCGGACCCGAAGAAGCGATTCGACCTCGGGGAAGAAAACGGTGGAAAAGCCGCTTGTATATGGATGGCCCAAGCCTAATGGCTTTTACCGTCGAAGCGATTCCTATGCTGGTTGATACCGTGGCGGCCAAAGCAGGAGTTCGTAAAGAATCGATCGATTGGTTTCTTTTGCACCAAGCGTCGTATAAAATGTTGTCTCAGTTGCAAGGACGAATTGGATATGGCAACGAGAAAATTCCGATTCGCTTGCGAGAGTATGGTAACACCGTCTCTTGCACGATTCCCTTATTGATTCACGATATGCGTAAAAGTGGTGAGATCAAACTGGGCTCGACCTTGATGTTGGTGGGTTTTGGTGTGGGGTGGTCCTGGGCAGGTTGCGTATGGCGGGAGACGCATGCGCCATGTTTGGCTTAGAAGGTAAATTGCTCATCGCTTCGCCACAATTGCAGGATCCGAATTTCTATCGGTCTGTGGTTTTCATTATTCGGCACGACGAAGAAGGAGCATATGGTTTGGTCGTCAATCGTCCAACCAATCAATGCGTCGCCAAAGTAATGGAAATGCTCCTAGAGAGCCCGTGTCATCGCTCGGGCTTTATCATGAACGGCGGGCCCGTCGAAGGCCCCTTGGTGGTTCTTCACGATTCCCCCAGCACATCCGATATCGAATGTGGTCATGAGCTATACCTGGCCAGTTGCCAAGAACGCGTGCGTGAACTTATGGCCATCGATGATGGGCATGCACTGATTTTTGATGGTTACTCCGGTTGGGGCCCCGGACAACTCGAAGAAGAGTTGAAGATTGGGGGATGGTTGGTCGCCGAAACCGATGTTTCCGAGCTTTTCGGCGAAAACGCCGAGATTTGGGAACGTACATTGAGGCGAATCGGCCGTGACATCATCGCCTCAATTACGGGTAATGTCCCGTTGCCACCCGATCCAACGATCAACTAACTTTTCGGTAACGGTAGCCATTCGAAGGTATCCGAACCAATGCCGGTCGACTTGGTTTAAAATCATTCCCTTCCGGACCTGGATTTCGTGAAAAATAGCGCGAGGATTTGTTCCAGCTTCGAATTGGTTGAACCTCCAAGCCGTCGGATGGTCGATACCAGTCCTTATCGGGAATTCGTTAAAATGCGAATTCCCTGTAAATAGTGGCCTTACTATGGTGGCCTCGTTTGGGGCGTGAATTTTTGGAAGTTGTTAGGTACAATCCGCTATATTCTCTAGCTTTCGTAAACCCTGCAGATGGGAAGTTTGCAGGGGGAGACCCTTTGGTCTGGAGCGAATGTTGGAATTGGCGGGAGTTAGCAAGCATGGGTGAACCATGAATGAGTTGGAGCCTGCGGACGTATCGAAATATTTTCCGACGTACGCTGTTCCTCAGACCGATTTAGTTTCGGCTGCACAGTTTTGGGCAGCTAAGACTCCAGACAATCCTGTGTTCTACTTTACCGATGGTGAAGATGGTGAGGATGTATGTCTGACGTATCGGCAGTTGGATCAGGCAGCGCGTGCGATTGCTTCGCGCCTTCAGCAAGCGGGTAGTGCCGAAGGGCAAAGGGTATTGTTGCTTTATCCGCCGGGACTCGATTTCGTGGTCGGTTTCTTTGGCACACTGTATGCCGGCGCGATTGCGGTTCCAGCGTTTCCTCCTCGCAAGAATCGCAGGGGGGCCCGCATTCAAAGTATCGCGGAGGATTGCTCGGCGAATTGGGCGTTGAGCATCACCAGTGTTTGTGATTTGATTCATTCGGACGACAGCGCTCAGCAGGATTTGACGGGTGTGTCGATATTGGCCACCGATCAAATCTCGTTGTCTCTCGCAGATCAATATAAGCCGGTAGCGATCAACCAGTTGGCACCTGCCGTTTTGCAATACACCTCCGGCTCTACTGGGCAACCGAAGGGTGTGGTTTTGAGCCATGCTTGTTTGGTGCGAAATTCTGAATTGATTTTGCTGGCCTTTGAACCGGGGCCTGGGGGAGGCTGCAGTTGGTTGCCGTTGTATCATGACATGGGACTGGTGGGTGGAGTTTTGGAACCGGTCTTTTTGGGACGTCCCAATGTTTTGATGAGTCCGATGAGTTTCTTGCAGCGGCCGGCAAGATGGTTGCGAACGATATCCAAATATCGTGTCGCCGTCAGTGGTGGACCGAATTTTGCTTATCAACTCTGCGTCGACAAAGTGACCGAGGCGGACATGGAGGGGATCGACTTAAGTTGTTGGTCGGTCGCTTATAACGGAGCCGAACCGGTTCGGGCATCGACCTTAACGCAGTTTAGTGAGAAGTTTGAGAAATATGGTTTCAATAAATCCGCATTTCTTCCATGTTATGGGATGGCTGAAACGACGTTGATTGTTACCGGTGGACCCACATCGACCCGTCCTTTCTTCCGAACCTTTGATGCTCAGGCACTGGATCAGCGCAAAGTGCAACCGCTTGCTGCGGACGATGGATCGGACAAGTGCCGAACGTTGGTCGGTTGCGGAGCTGTATTGTCCAATGAAAACGTGATTGTGGTGGATCCGGACACGTTGGAGGAGCTGCCGCCAGGGCGAGTGGGAGAGATTTGGATACAGAGCCCGAGTGTGGGCAAAGGATATTGGCGGAAACCGCAGGAAAGCCAGCGGACATTTCAGGCATTTACGGTTGCAGGCCGAGGGCCCTTTTTGCGGACGGGCGACTTAGGTTTTCTGCATGAGAATCAGTTGTTTGTCGCGGGTCGATTGAAGGACATGATCATTGTCCGCGGGGTGAATCGCTATCCTCAAGATATTGAGTTGACTGTCGAAGAATCGCACAAGAGTATCCAGTCTGGCTCGGTGGCGGCGTTTTCCTTGCAAGTCGATGAACGCGAGCGACTGGTCGTTACGGCAGAAGTCCAGCGTGGTGCTCAGCAGAATTGGGACGAAGTGATACAGGCGATTCGTCGTAGAGTTACCGAAGTACATGAACTCCCTCCCGAAGCCATCGCGTTGGTCCGCTTTGGAACTCTCCCGAAAACCTCGAGCGGAAAAATTCAGCGGCATGCCTGCATGAATGATTACAAAAACAATGCGTTGAAATTGGTGGCGCATTGGAAGTTGGGCGAAGTGCAAATGCTTAAGCAGGAGCCGATGATTGCGGCCTCGACCATTGATGCGCCGGTTCGAGATAGTGGTTCGATCAAGAGTCTATTGAGCGACCCCAAGCTGAATGAAAAAGATCCGCATCCAGAAATTGTACGCGTCGTGATAGCAGCGGTGAAAGCGATCGCTCAAGAGCGGGCCGAAAATGTAAGTATTGATACGAACATCGTCTTGGACTTGGGGCTTGATTCGTTGGAACGATTGCAGATTGCGCATTCCTTGGAACAGCAATTTGGGGGTCGGTTCCCTGAGGATATCTTGCAAGATATTGAAACGGTGCGGCAGGTATCGGCAGCGATCGAGGAATTGTTTGGAGTCGAACGCATTCATCGCAGTTTGACCGAGGCGGTTGCTGCAGAAGAAGTCTTATACAGTCGCGAAGTGACACCCGAGGATTATCAATTTGATTTGATTCCCGAGTATCGTCGTCTCAAGATGACGATGGCCGAACTGTTATCGACCGGAGTGCGCAATCCTTATTTTGCCGCGCATCAAGGCGTGGTTCGCGACACGACAACGATCGGTGGTCGCGAGTTGATCAGTTTCGCATCGTATAACTATCTTGGCATGAGCGGTGATCCCGCCGTCAACAAGGCTGTGGTGGAAGCGGTTCACAAATATGGAACCAGTTGCTCGGCATCGCGTTTGGTGAGTGGCGAAAAAGACCTGCACCAAAAACTAGAGCGTCGCATCGCCAAGTGGATCGGCGTCGAAGATAGTATTGTGATGGTGGGGGGGCATGCGACCAATGAATCGGTGATTGGGCATTTGCTCGGTCCTGGCGATTTGATTTTGCATGATTCGTTATCCCACAATAGTATCGTGCAAGGAGCAATACTCTCGGGTGCAAGAAGACGTGCATTCCCGCACAATGATTGGCGAGCGCTCGAACGAATCCTGCAAGATATCCGCGACAAGTATCGACGTGTGTTGGTGATTGTCGAAGGCGTCTACAGCATGGATGGTGATTATCCCGACTTGCCAAAGTTTGTTGACATCAAGCAGCGAAACAAATGTTGGTTGATGGTCGATGAAGCGCATTCCATCGGCACCATGGGTAAGACGGGACGTGGTATTAGCGAACACTTTGGTCTAGATGCCAATGTCGTCGACATTTGGATGGGAACGCTCAGCAAGTCGTTCGGTTCATGCGGCGGCTATATCGCTGGCCGTCGTGAATTGATTGAGTATTTGAAGTATACGACTCCTGGGTTCGTCTTCAGTGTCGGTTTGTCACCCTCCAATGCGGCTGCCGCACTTGCTTCGTTAGATGTTTTGGAAGCGGAACCGATGCGGGTCGAGCGTTTGCGACAAAACTCTCAATTGTTTTTGGAAGAAGCCCGCAAACGCGGACTCAATACGGGCGATTCGTGCGGAACTCCGGTGGTTCCCGTGATTTTGGGTAATTCGTTCATCGCGCTAAAACTAGCCGATCGCATGGTTAGCCAAGGCATCAATGTGCTACCGATCTTGTACCCAGCGGTTGAAGAAGCTGCAGCACGCTTGCGTTTCTTCATCAATTCGACGCATTCTGAAAATCAAATATTGTTCGCAGTACGATTGGTTGAGGAGTCGTTACGCGATCTCTATCCCGAGTACTTTGTGAATTCCGATTCCGATCGATCGGTCGCTTAGGAATCGTAAAGCTTCTTGGCAAAATTCGCAGGGGATGTTGCCGACACGTTTTTGAAGTTGTACAGTTGACCAAGTTTGACTGTGGCAAAAGGAGACGTATCGGTGACAGAACCAGCGAAATCAGGTGGAATGCTCGATTGGCTCAAATCGATGATACCCGGCTATTCGGGCTATCAAGAATTTGAATCTCGCAGAGAAGACGATCGCAAAACGCGAAAATTTTTGATCGATCGATTGCAAGAATACAAACGCTTATCGCAGAGCTACACCAAAAATTTTCTACAATCGGCTCAGTTGGATCAAATTGCCAAAGGTGAAAAACTGAGAGCCGATATCGATGCGCTGCAGCAAAAAATTGAAGCATCGGTGGATGGAAAAAGCAATTGGTTTACGCAGTCAAAGCCAGATGCGGCAGCAAGTTTGAGGTTGAGCCAGATTGATGGGGCGATTGTGGCCGACTTGGAACGACTTGCGAAATATCTGGCCGATCCAGAAGTCCCTTCTTTGGAACCTTTGGTGGTGGATTTAGATAAGGCGAGTGAATCACTGGGTGAAATGCGGGCAAAGTGGGAACGCAGGCTATCGATATTGCGAGGCGAGAATTAGAAAGGACTTGGTATGGTTTTTCGATTGGAAGTCATCGACTTTTTTGATCCCTCCGGTGACATGGTTGTGGGGCGAGTTCCCGCCGATGGAACTGCGGCTATTCAGTTGGGAGCTCAATTGCTCGTTCAACAAGCGCAAGAAGCGGTTTTTTTTCGCGATGGCAAAGCGATGGACGTCTTCGGCCCCGGTCGCTATACGCTGACGACTGCCAATGTGCCCATTCTTACTCGCATATTGACCATCCCGTGGGAGAAGTCTCCCTTTCAAGCGGCAGTCTATTTTGTTGGCAAGCAAACCTTTGTCGATCAGCGGTGGGGTACCAAAACTCCGATCACGATGCGAGATCCTGATTTTGGATTGGTGCGTTTGCGCGGTTTCGGCAAGTTTGGCTTTCGCGTTATCGATGCACCCTTATTGATCAATTCATTGGTTGGAACACGCGGACGCTTTACCACCGAACAAGTCACAAGTTACTTGAAGGATGTGATCGTTTCAGGCTTAACCGATTTTTTGGCGACGGCAGGTATCGGTCTGATCGATCTCCCCTCAAAATTTGATGAAGTGGCCGCCGCCGCGCGACTCAAACTTGCCGATTCGTTCAACAAATTTGGGATCGAGCTTACCGATTTCGTTATCAACAGTATCACTCCACCGGAAGAGGTCGAGAAAGCAATTGACGCTCGTTCCGGCATGACTGTCTTAGGCGACTTGAAATCGTATACGCTTTATCAAGCAGCCAATTCGATGGCAGCAGCAGGTCAGAACCCGGCTGTGGGGACAGGTATGGGCTTCGGCATGGGGATGGCATTTCCAGCAGCGTTGCAACAAGCCTTTCTGCCGGGGGGCGTGGGGGCCTCGCCGCCGCAACAAGTTCCCGTCGCTGCGCAGCCCGCGACTCCTTCAGGGACGTCTGCCGCTGCGGCTCCTAAGCTGAATTTGAACGCGCTCGAATCCTTTAAACCCCCGATAGACATTCGCTCGTTGGTACGTCAAGTCGCCAGCTCGTCTCATTGGAGCTTGAAGGAGCAAGGGGATCAGTGGGCGATGACTGTCCCGGTCGGCAGTTTGCGGAAACAAGTCGTTTATGCCAACTTCGGACGCAAAGATGATGATGGGCATGAGCTGATTGGATTTTGGTCTCCTTGTGGGCCCGCCAATCCCAATAATGCCGTGACCTTATTGAGGTTTAATCATCAAACCGTTCATGGGGCTTTCGCGTTCCAACCCAAGGAACAGGGGGGGGAAGAGTTAGTTCTCCGCAGCAATTTGTTGGCAGATACAATCGATGCGTTCGAAGTGCTGCGCGTGGTAAGCGCGATTGCGTTTCAAGCGGATGAAGTCGAGCAGCAACTGACGGGAGCGGACGAACTTTAACGTGCGCTGCAAGCTGCTGTGGCGACGAAAAAACCGTAGGTTCGCAGCAACAGAGCGAACCTACGGTTTCATGTTTGTGAATCGGTTCCGTTTGCAAATCCTCGCCGACCGACAGCCAAGGGTGAGCAAAAGTTAGAGTTATTTACCTAAAGCCGATTCGATCTGCTTGACCAGCTCGTCACCGTCTGGTGCCGTTGTAGGCGCAAATCGACCCACGACGCTGCCATCACGTCCAATCAGGAATTTTTCAAAATTCCAGCTCACTTTGCCCGATCCCTTGGGTTTGGTTTCCAGTGCGGTGAGATGTTTGAAGAAGGGAGCAGCCTTGTCGCCATTGACATCGATTTTGGCAAACATATCGAATGTCACGCCGTAGTTCTTGGTGCAAAATGACTTGATCTCAGCGGCTGAGCCAGGTTCTTGGCTTCCAAATTGATTGCAAGGGAACCCGAGAACCACCAAACCCTTGTCTTTGTATTTTTCATGGAGAGCTTGGAGTCCTTCGTACTGACCGGTTAAGCCGCATTCGCTGGCGACGTTTACCACCAAAATTACTTTTCCGGCGTAGGAATTGAGGTCGACTTTTTTGCCATCGAGAGTTTCCATTTCGAAGGCTAGGGCAGGAGGTGCCTTCTTGGCTTTGTCATCGGCGACACCTGAGGAACTCATGGCGAATACTCCCAAAAGAATTGCAGCGGAACAGAGACCGGCCAAACTTTTGGCCCAATTTTTTTTCATCATGACATGTGGCTCCGGGGCGGGGGGAAGGAATTTGAACATTGAATTTGAACATCTGAAGTCAAGAACTGCGGCGAAGCTGACGAAACAAGAGGGGCGGCTATCAAGGTGGCATTGAACCTGTGCCTCTTGTCAACCGTCTCTACTGCACAGCCTGCTTGTTACGCCGCCATTGTAGGTGAGATGTCTAGACCCTGCTACGGTTGGGCTGCCAGCTACCGAAAGTAAGTGCGATACAGCTCTTTCTAGCGTACTTATTGCAGGGTGGTGTTTAGCTAGTTTTATGGTAAGAAGATATTTACGGAGGGGGTAAGTGGAGGGATCGAGCGTTTTTTCGGATTAAATCGTCTTGGATTTAGGCAGGGTACCCACGGACGCAAGTCCCCCTCTTGACGGAACTTGGGGAAATTCACTACATTTTCACCTTCGATTTAGGCCCCACGATATAGTCGTAGCGTTAGGTGAAGCCAGCATAGCTTCAATTGGCAGAGCACCGCATTCGTAATGCGGGGGTTGTGGGTTCGATTCCCACTGCTGGCTCTTTTATCGCTACCATTTCTGAATCGTTTCCCGAGGAGTCTTGGCCAAATGGCTCAAGGAGCAGTAGTAGATCTTCGCGACATTGTTCTGTCCAACAACACGTTCGGTCCTGCCGAAATCAGGCAACTTTGCCAGGGTATTGCTGAGGACTTTACTCAGTTTACAACCTTGCGAGATGCAGTGCAGGAATTGGAAGGGGTGGAGGAACGAAGTCCAGCCACTTCGACCCGTCTTGGTGTTTGTCTGTATTTGATTGGTCGCATACCGTTAGCCGAGCAAGTGTTGCTGAAAGGTGACGGTGGTGCTTTGGCTCAATATTATTTGGGCAAGGTATGCTTCCAGCAAGAGCAGTACGATCGGGCGCTCGGTTATTTCGATGCGGCCAAGAAAGCGGGTTACGACCCTGAGCAATGCCAACTTGCGACTGCCGAAGCGTTGCGATATCAGGGCAAGTTCCAAGAAGCGATGAACTTGTTGGACAACATGTTCGGACCGGTGGAGCAAACGGCTGAGTATTTATATCAGCGTGGA
The DNA here is from genome assembly GCA_044359485.1 of Pirellulaceae bacterium. Lineage (GTDB taxonomy): Bacteria > Planctomycetota > Planctomycetia > Pirellulales > Pirellulaceae > JAFLCP01. Next base: position 14,257 of record JBIKMB010000090.1, read on the forward strand.
GCGACGACGGCGGCATTGGGAGGCAATCCCAACGAAGTAACAACGTATTTCCAGCGAGCGGTTTCTGCGGATGGTCGTCATGCAGGAGCTTTGTTCGGCTTGGCGATGGAAAACGATCGATTTGGCAATGATGATGACGCATTGCGATTGTACGAAAGAGCGGCTGGTGTTTTCCCAACGCATATCGGCACATTGATTAACCTCGGAATCGTTTACGAAGATCGTAACGAATACGGGAAGGCCCAATTGTGTTACAAACGTATTCTCGAAGTGTATCCCGATCATCCTCGCGCTCGTCTGTACATGAAGGATGCGTCTGCATCAGGTAATTCGTACTATGATGAGGAGTCGGCGAAACGGACCGAGCGATTGTCGCAATTGCTCAGTATTCCAGTTGCCGATTTCGAACTATCGGTTCGCAGTCGTAATTGTTTGCAAAAGATGGGTGTGCGAACGTTGGGGGATTTGACCCGCACGACCGAGCAGGAATTGTTGGCCAGCAAGAATTTTGGCGAAACCTCTTTGGTCGAAATTCGCGATATGTTGTCCTCCAAGGGACTCAGTTTGGGGCAGTTCTCGCATGAACGCCGCGAACCCGAGCCTTCCGTGGATTTATCAACCTTGTCTCCGGATCAAGCGGCTATTCTCGATCAGCCGATTTCTAATTTGAATTTGTCGGTACGTGCCCGCAAGTGTATGGTTCGCTTGGGAATCAACACGATTGGTGAGTTGATTCGCAAGACTGGCGACGACTTGCTGGAGTGCAAGAACTTCGGCGTTACCAGTTTGAATGAAGTGCGGCAGAAGCTCACTGGTATGAATCTAAAATTGCGTGGTGATTGATCGATAGGGATGAGCGTTTTGAGGAATGATTGATGGCATCGTCGATCATTCTTTTTCTCGCGGCTCGATGGCGATGAAGCGTTTCGGATTGAAATGAATTTGAATGACAACTGCGGGCGATTGGGATCATGAGATTCCAGTCGCCTTTTGTTTTTGGGACTCATCGGAACTGGCTTGGACAAGAATATGGCTGCGATGCCGTTTGAATTCGAATTGATCGCGCAGGATCAGGCGACTGGAGCGCGTCGGGGCCAGCTCCACACGCCGCATGGTATTGTGCAGACACCGACGTTTATGCCTGTTGGTACCCAAGCTACCGTTAAGGGGTTGACGATCGACCAAGTTGCTTCGACGGGTGCGCAAATCCTGTTGGGAAACACCTATCATTTGGCATTGCGACCTGGTAGTGAATTGATTGCCAAGCATGGCGGTCTGCATCAATTTATGGGGTGGCAAGGTCCCATTTTGACCGACAGTGGTGGGTTTCAAATTTTTAGTCTCGCGGATCGCGCCAAAATAACGGAAAAGGGTGCTGAGTTTCGCTCGCACATCGATGGACGATTGTTGAATTTAACGCCGGAGGAATCGATTCGTATTCAGGAGGAATTGGGCAGTGACATTGCCATGGTATTAGATCATGTTGTCGCCCTCCCCTCTGCGCGGGAAAAGATTTGGGAGGCTCATCTTCGCAGTATTCGTTGGGCGGAGCGATGTTTGCAGGCAGCGACACGCAAGGATCAAGCATTGTTTGCGATTGTTCAAGGTGGGCTGGATGAAGAATTGCGGGTTGAGTCCGCGCGGCGATTGCGTGAGTATCCTTTTCCCGGCTTCGCTGTTGGGGGGTTGAGTGTAGGCGAAGCGCCTGAGGAAATGTATCGCATCATTTCGGCAACCACGCCTGAGATGCCGGTGCATAAACCACGTTATTTGATGGGAGTTGGGCGACCGATCGACTTGATCGAAGCGGTGTCGCGCGGGATCGATATGTTTGACTGCGTGATGCCTACACGCAATGGCAGGAATGCATTAGCCTTTACGGATGAAGGGCCGTTGAGGTTGCGCAATAAATGCCATGCGGAGGATCTGCGTCCCCTGGAAGAGCATTGCCCTTGTTTGGCCTGCAAGCATAGTCGTGGTTATCTGCGGCATCTTTTTCAGGCGGACGAAATGTTGGGTCCCATATTATTGACGCATCATAACTTAACCTATTACCAGCGGTTGATGCGGGATGCTCGTTTGGCGATTGAAGAAAATCGCTACCGCGATTGGATGGATAGCAAGAGACTCGGTTGGCAAAAGAGTCGTCCCGAGGGTGAGTCTAATTCGGATTCGTCGAGGGCGTCCTAGCTTGGGCTTGAATCGCCGAAAGTTCTTCCACTGCGGACTCGTATTTTTTTTGCAGGCGTGGCAATATGCGAAGCAGATTTTCACGATAGATTTTGCTCAACACCTCATCGGGTAAAAAGAGACCATAGATATTCCAAAATCCTTGCGGGGGAAATTCTTTTTCGCTGTATGGAAAGTATTCATCTTCGGTTTCGAGAAAACGCCAATAGAGTCGCAAGCGTTCTTCGGGCCAGGGGCCATCTGTTCCGAAAAGAATTCGATCTTGATATTTGAGAAAGAATTTTCGAGCCGTGTAAGGCTGTCGTCCCAGCTCGGCAATTCGCGAAGCGAGTTCAACATACATGTTGGGATAGGTGTCGAGCCAAAGAGCGGTTTCCTTTAAATCTTCGGCATCGTTGCCAAAGTGAGCGGCGATGAAGATGGTATCCGGGTGCTTGGCGATGACTCGATTTCTGGCAGAATGCAGAGAAGCTCGAGTGGGAAATTTATCTATTGGAAATGCCCAATCAGGATGACGCGATAATTCTTCATACCTTTCATTGGTAGCATCGATGGGTTCAAAGAATGCCGATGGATCTGCGGTATGCATGATGACGGGAATTCCCAGTTTACCGCAAGTGTGCCAAATGGGATCGAAGCGGGGATCATCGATTTGGATCAAGCTCCCATCGCTGTTTCGATATTCCAAGCCGAATTGTTTGAAGAACTTCAGTCCGCAAATTCCGAGCTGGTTTGCTGCTCGTAGTTGCTCACAGGTCAACCGCACAAAATCGGGTTGATTGCAGTCCCAGGTTTCAGGCCGGGTTCGTTCCCCGCGTCCGATAAAGTCGAGATTGGCAAAGATGGCAAATCGATTCGGGGCTTTCCGTTGCAAAAAGTCGATATGCTCGGCAAGTTTCGTTCCGAGTGTTCCATCTAAACTGATGCATATTGCGATTCGATTTCGATTCATCACCGAGATAAAATTGTCGAGGGCAATCGTATCGTGCCGCAGTCGAATTTGGAAATGGGTGTGAAGATCGATGACTGGGAACTTGGCCATGGGGACCGCCGTCTGTTTGACTTGGAGTCGGGTTTGGGGGCGAAAGTCAGCCAGTGGCAGGTTCCGTTCGGTTTGCGGTTGGGAATCTTGCGCAACCGTTAATTCTGGGAAAAAAAAGAGGCAAATCGGGATAAAAATGTGCCAAATGTTGAGCAACTTGCAGTAGGACCGCATCCAACTCTGGGGAGCGAGCTTAATGACGATTCGAGTCGGGGAGTTGGCGAGTGGTTGGGACATTTGGGAAACCTCAAAACTGAAACCGACTGAGCGCCTAAAATCTGGTATGCTTGCAGAGAACGAGAATCATTTAATGGATCAACCTATACCGAGTCATGGATAAAGATTTTACCGAGTTCCAGTCGCTTGGCGAACAGGATGCAGCTCAGAGATTGAGTTTGCAGAGCCAACAACCCCCCAGCGACGTGCCGGGTTATCGCCTGGAGCGTCGTTTGGGGCAGGGTGCGTTTGGACAAGTTTGGGTTGGGCATGATCTCAATACGGGCCGGCAGGTGGCCATCAAATTTTACTTGCATCGCACCGGAGTGAACTGGGCTTTATCTCGCGAGGTGAAGCATTTGGTGACGATGTCCACCAATCGGCACATTGTACAAGTGCTTGAGGTGGGCTGGCAGGGCGATCCGCCGTATTACGTGATGGAGTATTTGGAGAACGGGTCGCTGGAGGATTTGTTGCGGCGTGAAAAAAGGCTGCCAGTTCAAACGGCGGTCTCCATGTTTTTCGATATTGCCAGGGGGCTGAATCATTCGCATGGCAAGGGTGTGTTGCATTGCGATTTGAAGCCAGCCAATATTTTATTGGATCAGGATTTTCGTCCCCGCTTAGCGGATTTTGGTCAAAGCCGTTTGTCGACCGAGCAATCACCGGCGCTTGGGACCTTGTTTTATATGGCGCCCGAGCAAGCGGATCTAGCAGCTGCGCCTGATGCTCGATGGGATGTTTATGCCTTGGGGGCTATTTTGTATTCGATGTTGGTTGGCGAGCCGCCGTATCGCAGCGAAAAAGCTCTTAAAGAAATTGAAAATGCAAAATCCATCGCCGAGCGGCTGGAGCTTTATCGCCGCATCATTTTCGAGGCGCCACCATCTCGAGAGTTACAAAAGATTAGCGGTGTAGATCGTTCATTGATCCAGATTATTCAGCGCTGTATTGCCCGCGAGCCAGAGCGTCGTTTTGATAACGTTCAGCAAGTCTTGGAAGCGCTCGGGCAGCGACAAGAAGTGCGACTGCGTCGTCCCTTGCAGTTGTTGGGAGTGGTTGGTCCCTTGCTGTTAGTCGCGGTGATGTCATTCTTCGCCATTCGCAGTATTCGTCTATCCGAAGCTGAAACCCTTCAGCGACTCCAGAATAGAGCGCTCGAATCGAATCGTTTTGCCGCGCGTTTCGCAGCGAGGTCTATCGAAAGTGAATTGGTAGAAGTGTATCGACTTTTGGAAGAACAAGTGCGGACGCCCGTATTTCAGAAGCGTTTTCGCGAGGCTTTGAAAGCGACCGAAGAGGGGCGAGCTTTGCTGATAGACAGCCATGATTCTGGAGCGGTTCCCAAAGCTTTTCGGGAGCAGATGCAGCGGCAAGCGTTGGACATGCATTTGTCTGAGCTCACGATGGGTTGGGGAAAGTCGAGTTCCAATCAGTTGTTGTCGAAACTGAATAGCCTCTTTGTGACGGATGCTTCGGGTACCACCTTCGCGGCCGCTTTTCGCGATAAGACGTCCGATGATCAATCTCCGGTGGGAAAAAATTTCGCTTATCGAAGTTATTTCAATGGAGGTCGAGATGATGCGAATCGAAACAAGAAAGCGACCGAATTCCGGCCCATCATGGAGACGCATTTATCGGCTGCATTCAAGAGTACATCCACGGGTACTTGGAAAGTCGCTGTGAGCACGCCTGTATGGTTGGATGAACAAGCAACTTTAGGGGAAAATAATCCGGTGCTGGAGGGGGTACCGGAGGTCACGGCAGAGGGCAAAATTTTGGGTGTGTTTTGTTTAACGATCGAATTGTCCGACATCAGCATTTTAGAAGATGGTGATTTTGAAGAAGAGGACAAAAATCAAATTGCCGTTCTGATCGATGGTCGCGATGGCGAATTGAAGGGGACGTTGTTATATCATCCATTGCTCGAACGTATGGCTCGCAGTCCCATGGCGAGCGGGATAGCCCGCGACGGTCGATTTCAAATTGATGAGCAAACATTAACGCGCTTGCAGAGCAATGGGATTTTTGACTACGAGGATCCGGTATCCAATACGGCCCCGGGGCAAGAGTTTCAGGGACATTGGATTGCGACGGTCGAAAAGGTAAGGCTTCCGGTTTCGGCAAACTATGAGGGGAATTCAAGCGGTCGATCGGATTCGGATTTATGGATGCTTGTTCAGGAACGAGCAAGCAATGTCACCGATCCCGTACGTCAATTAAGCAGCCGCTTGGCGGGAGAAGGGGTTGCGGCCGTAGCCACCATTATTGCTGTTGTTTTGCTCTTATGGTTGATTGTGTGGCGTGTATTGCGACCGGGTGAAAAATCTTTATGGCGGGCTCTGCGCGGGGAGTCGGGACAGGATTCATCATTAAAAAGCACTTCTGAATCGCTCTAAGGATGGCCCCCTAAGTTACCCACACCCTAGTCAATAAAGATGGCTTGCCTTTGGTGGTCGCGGCCAGAACTCTCGATCAAAGTCAGAACATTTAAGGATGTAGAGACAGCCCATGGGTCGAAAAAACATCTTAGATCCGCTAAGATGCTGACGACTCTTGAGGATGCTTCGAGGAAGCCTGGAACCATCGAACTCGAATGAAAAGTTGAGGTTGCGTCGAATGGACGCTGTTGACGATAGAATTTTCAATATCTTGAGGGAAAAGTTCAGTATGGAGTCGACCAAGGACACCCCTTTGGCTGCCCTGGGGGTCGATTCTTTGGGGATGGCCGAATTGACTGTTGATTTAGAAAAACAGTTTTCCATCAAGGTGGATGAAGATATTTTGGGAATTGAAACGGTAGGTGAATTAATTGCCTACGTTCGGTCGAAACAGACGACCTAATTGTTGGCAATTACATGAGGGGACAGCTCCGTTGCTAAGGGGTCTGCATCGGGCTCGCAGAAGCCTTGGTGCGAATGGCGACGCCAACCTTCACCGTACTGAGCTTGCTGCGACATATTTCCAACTTCGCGTCCCAGATCCCACATCGTCTGAACATACGATGACATTTTCTGAGTGGTATCAAGCCAGGACTCTTGGCTAGCATGGCAGCGAAGCAATTCAGACTTTCGCTCCATTAAGTTAGATACATCGACCACATACGTTGGGGACACGAGTTCACCGAGGGGGGTTCGGTTGCCGTGCGGTTGAGCGTGGTAGATGGTCGTCGAGCCCGAATGGATGACATGTGGTGGATCGCAAGGCATGTTGGGCATACCTCGCACAAAAGCGGCCGACACGGCTAGCCGACAGGCGTTTTGGTGATCTTCCATATAATCCACGGGAGAGTGAGTCAAAAGGATCGATGGGGCAGCTTGGCGAACAACCGATACAACTTGAGCGAGAAGCTGCGGAGTATAAAAAATGTTCATATCATCGCAGATTGGCGGATAAAAGCGGGCACCCATTTTTTCGGCAGAAAGGCGAGCTTCGGATAATCGTGTCGCCGCGCATTCTTTAGGGCCCTGTACCATGGAACCGTAGGCTCCATTGGCAATGTTGAAGTAGTGCAATTCCCAGCCCTTTTCGGCCAGACGCAG
>JBIKMB010000291.1:0-6491 GCA_044359485.1 Pirellulaceae bacterium
GCATCGACATTAAGCTGTCTCTTTTTTTTCGCTTCTGTCGGTTTAGCGGATGATACGGGCAAGCAAGCACGTCATTCAGCATCCGCTACGCAATACCTTGCTCAGGTTCCATCTCCAGATCCTGCGGCAACAGACATCGACGTCGATGCGGACATTGAAGAAATGGTTCCGGAAACGACTTCGAGCATCAACGTTCAGCCTTGTACGTCGGCCCAGGTCGCCTTCGGCCAAAATCGTTGTCACCGACCGACGATGAATCAGTATACGAGTCCTGCCTTTAGTTATCATATCTGGGCTGGATATCCTGCCCAGAAGGCCCGTGCCGAAATGCTTCGGGACCAGTTGATCTTCTCTCCTTGCCCGGGCGGGATATGTTGCCGTAAACCACTCTCCGGAGTGTGTGCCAGTGCTCATTGCGTCAATGGGCTTTCAGGTTGTGGCAACGGTTGCAAGAATGGTGCGTGCAGCCTAGGTGGCTATGGAACTGCGGGTTGTGCGACGGGGGCCTGCGCACCGATTCATCCGCGTCTGGGCCTTCGTAAATCCCACCGTGAGATAAACGATTGTGAATCGTCTGGCCAGCCATGCGATTTGTCAGCCTCTGCTGCCCAGCAAGCTCCCGTGCTCCCTCTAGCAGCCTTCAAAAATGATGGCGATAAGCTGGAATAATCTACTTGGTCGTTACGATCGGAACAGCTCACGAGCAATCGCCGCTAAGTGTTTGGCTCTGCCAAAATCGCATCAAATAATCTCTCATCCAAAATCCGATGCAACCATTACCACGGATTGGGGCAGAGATGTACTGTTGCAGCGGTCGCATCTCAACATCAAGACCATAGATGAGTGATGGAATTGCTCAACTATGGTCTTTTTTTATACCGATGCCGCATTCGAAGCAGATGAACTCGAGGCAGATGCGGTCACAGTGGGGAAAGCGAGCAAGCGAGCGAGGCATGCGAGCTTCGAGTTTTCGTTTTAGCCAGCAAGCGTGGTAGTTATTCGATTCGAATGTGCTCTACTTGATGTTCAAGCAGCCATTCAAGCCAGGTTTCTTGGTAATCGGTAAGTTCCATCTCGGCCTTGGCATCAGCGGCTAGTGGCGAGACAACTTCGATTACATAATCTTCTAACCATTGTCGCGCGCTGGTCAAGTCAATCCAGTAGTGATTCGCAGGAGCTTGATTGATTCCGAGTTCATCCGGTGGTGTCATAAAGTAAACCACTTCCGTCTTGAAGCGATCAGGCATTGGGAGTGGTGGGACTTGAGGGCGATCGACGGCGTGAATGTGAATCATTTGTTGTTTGCGGTTATAGGAAGATATAACCTTCTTCTCCATGTTGAGTGACGTCGAGCCCTTGTCGTTCTTCATTGGCCGATACGCGTAAGCCGATCGTCCAATCCACGATTTTGAGGATGATCCAGGTACCGACGAGGGAGAAACCCCAAGTTATCAAAATCGCTAGGAGTTGACCTGGTAGAATGGAGCCGCCTTCGATCAAGCCAAGAGGTGCACCATCGGCGATGTTCCAGCAGGCGCGAGTAGCGAAGACGCCTGTCAAGATCGCTCCGAGCGTACCACCCATGCCATGAATGCCAAAGGCATCGAGTGCATCGTCAAACTTGAAGGTTCGCTTGAGGGTGCTGCAAGCGAAGTAACAAACAAAGCCAGCGAGCAATCCCATTAGCATCGCGGGCATAGGGTTCACGTGACCCGCCGCGGGCGTAATGCATACCAGTCCGGCGACTAGGCCAGAGCTAGCGCCAAGCACTGTTGGTTTACCGCGTCCCCACCATTCAATGCTGACCCAGGCGACCGCTCCGGCGGCAGCGGCAAAATGGGTGGCAGCAAATGCACTAGATGTCAGCGCGTCAGATGCTAATTGGCTGCCGGCATTGAAACCGAACCAGCCGACCCACAGCAGTGCTGCGCCGATGGCGGTATATGTCAAGTTGTGAGGTGGCATAGGTTCGCGACCGAAACCTAAGCGTGGTCCTAGAACCATCGCGGTAACCAAAGCGGATACACCGGAGCTGATATGAACAACGGTTCCCCCTGCGAAATCAAGTGTGCCGCCGGACCAACCACGTCCAAAGGCAAGAAAGCCTTCGCCCCAAATCCAGTGCGCGATGGGACAGTAAATACATGTTCCCCACATAATCGAAAACAGCACCATGGCCTTGAATTTCATTCGTTCCGCGAATGCTCCGCATATCAAGGCTGGGGTAATGATAAAAAACATGCCGTGAAACAGCATGTGTGTCAGCCGAGGAATGGAGCCATGCATCGGAGTGACCGGAGTCTGAGTTTGTTCACTCCAGGTTCTCGCCACATTATTCATCAGTACAAAATCAAAATTACCGATAAAAGCATTCCGCTCCGATTCGGGGCGAGTGATACCGCCGAACGAAAGTGAATAACCGTAAAGGGCCCAAATGATCGTCATAATGGCCATCAGAAAGATGCATTGCATCATCACATTGAGAACATTTTTTTTGCGAACCATTCCACTGTAGAACATCGCCAGGCCAGGTGCGGTCATCATTAGTACTAAAGCGCAGCTGAAAAGCACCCAAGCATTATGTCCTGCAAGCTCGGCGTTCTTAGTAGGAGTCTCCTGACTGACTGCTGTGATTGCTGCGACGGGCTCGTTGCCTTCCGTGGTTCCCTTTAGGGTTTGGGGAGGCGATATCTCAATACTGTTGGTATCGCTTTCGCTTTGAGCCCACATGGAACTTGAAGTGATCGGCGCGAGCAGGACGTACAGAAGCGGAGCAATGAGCCAAAATAAGGAGCTAGAGACAAAACGCGAGGCAAGCATGGATAAGTTTCCTGTGGTGGGAAACCAAGTCGGACAGAAGACGCAAGAAACGAATGAGGCAAATGGCCCTGGCCGTCGGCGACGGTGATTGTAGCATCAAAAGGGTGAGTGCGGGGAGTAGCATGACCGATATGCCTATAATTTCAATCTCGTCTTCGAGAGAAACAACCTCGTTTTTCTCCTCTCAAGAGATGTCAAGACAAATCAACAGATGGGGAGCGTTCGCTCTTGGCTCCGCTTGGGAAATCTCTCGAATTAGGGCAAGCGGCAGATGAAGCATTTCAGGTAATCGGTTTCTGGGCACGCTAGCAGCATCGGGTGATCGGCGGCTGCTCCGCGCTGTTCCAGGATTTGTAATCCTCGTCCATGGCGCCGGCTAGCTTTGAGTAACATATAGCGGAAGTCATCACGTGAGACTCTTCCAGAGCAGCTGCAAGTGACCAGTATGCCGCCATGCTTTAGTAATTGCATCGCCAGTGAGTTAAGGCGAAAATAGGCTCTCAAGCCAGAGTCAAGTTGCGAGCGAGAGCTGACCAATCGTGGAGGATCGAGCACGATGGTATCAAATTGTTCTTTTCGATCTGCCAATAGTTTTAGATAGTCGAAACCATCAGCTTTCACATACTCGATGGGCTTAAATTGATTGATCTTCAGATGATGTTCGGCTTGGGTTAAGGCTCGCTCGCTGCTATCGACCGATTGGATCTCGGTAACCAATGGAGCATGCCGGCGGAATGTGAGTCCAAATCCTCCGGTGTAGCAAAACATGTCTAAGGTTCGGCCGAAGGCGTATTGGCTGGCAGCGATACGGTTGTCGCGCTGATCGAGGTAATAACCAGTCTTCTGTCCTCCCGATAAATCGACATCAAGCCGAATATTATTTTCGACGATTCGGATCGCAGAGGAAGGGAGGCTTCCTGACGCAACGGAATCGGTGATGGGTAACTCTTCTGCTGCCGCTGTCTTTTCATCGATTCGCAGCAGGATACCCGAGGGTTGTAGTCTCTTCTTGAGTTGTTCGATCCATGCCGGAACAAACGCAGAGATGGCTGCAGCCGTTTGTTGCACGATGATGTATTCGCCATACTGGTCAACAATCAAGCCGCTGAGTAAATCCCCTTCGCTGAAGACAAGTCGTCGGCCGGGTGAATCGGTGCCGGGCGTTACTTTATCGCGCAGATCCAGTGCGCTTTGTAGGCGTTTAGCAAAGAAGGTTTCATCGAGCTGCTCGGTCGCATTCCAGCTATAAAGGCGTACGGCGATTCGACTCGAAACGTGGTAGAGACCACGGGCGACGAAGCTTCCATCGGGAAGAACCAAATCAACCACATTGCCGGTGCGCAATTCCGACGAAGGAGGAACAATCGAACTGCGCAGAACCCACGGATGTCCATCCCAAAAGGTTTCTTGCTTTTTGGGATGGAGCACGATTTGCGGATTAATGACCACGTCCAGATACTCACTGACAAAACTCAAGCTGGTGCAACAGGAACTACTAGAGAGTAAGAGCCTATCCGAAAACCCAGAATAACGCTGCTAACATCAGGGTGGCAATCGGCGATCTTATTGACTTTTCGCTCCTCTCTGAAAACGGCGGCTAACACCGACGTTTAATGGTTTTCGGAGAGGCTCTAACTATAATCGAACCTGTTCGCATTGGGTAATTTTGATGACGCACCAGAAAGGTAAGTGGTATATTTTTAGGTAGAAACTGGTGTCGCGTTGGCCTGGGCTCCTTTTTTGCGGGCCGCAGAAAGCGCGATTGCTAAACAGATGGGTAATGCGACCGACCAGATCGCGATAGAACCATAATCGGATGTGGCTTCCAATTTCATGCCGGGAATGGGATAGAAGACATCTTGCAGTGGAAATACGACGCTGGTGCCAATGACAAAGATGCAGCTGGCAGCAAAACCGCTCATAATCCCAGCGATACCGGCCGTGAGCATTGCCAGCACACTGCGGGCAGTGAGGCCAACGGCCAGACCAGCTCCGCTTCCAATCAAGCCGAGAGAAATAGTTTGCATCGAAAGACCATCGGTGAGTGCTGGATTAACGGCTTTACCGGAGTTATAGAAAAACATCATCGAGACTTCAGAGACAGCATAGCCCATAGCGATTCCAACGGCAGGTCCAACGATGAGGGCCCACAAAATGATACTTCCTTTTCTCCAACAAATTCCTTCGACGAGGGCGAAGAGTCCTGCGATGAGAGCCGCACAGACAGGAAAAAAGGTTCGAGGCGGGATCACATGGTAGTCGCGGACAGCTTCGGTGACTTGGGACGCTTGCTCAGGATTTAGGCCTGGTCGCCCCATCAAGTTGGCCACTTCATCGGGAATGATGAATCGGCTGTAGTTGATCAGTGGTGGGACCAGAAAGAAAAGAATTACAGCGAGCAGGATGCCGGCAAAAATGAGGGCAAGGGTCGAGGAACGCATGCCGGCTGCTGGAGTAACCACTTGGCTAGGACTGGGGGATTCGGTGGCTGGCGAAATCGGTTCCATGATGGGCTCCGACCAAAAAGATGAGGTAGAATGAGTTCTTAGGCGAGGTAGTTCTATGTGTCTCTCGAATTCTACCATCGCGATCCGGTGTACGCTATTTGAAAAGTTTAGACTAAAAGAAAGCGTTGAGGAAATCGCTGCAAATTCGCGGTAATTTCCGATGCTTCGCATTATTTTTTAAGTACCAGATGTTGCGGCGCGAAAGTACGTGGCGATATTGATCGCGAAAAAGAGAGAACAACGAACTGAGACCTCGTTGGAAACGATTGCAATTCGGAGAGAAGTAGGCCAAACTTTGTCAAACGGAGTTTACACGATTTTATCCAGGTGGGGTGTTGGTCATGGCAACGTCAGAAACGAATTCGATCCCCGTACTTCCAGAAGGTCGCCCCGGCAAATTTTGGATCGGTTTTGACTTGGGTGGGACAAAGATGCTCGCCTTGCTGCTGGACGAAGAGATGAAAGTTGTCGCCCGTCGACGCAAAAAGACCAAGGGACATGAAGGGGTAGAAGATGGCCTAAAGCGAATTGAAGTCACGATCGAGCAATTGCTCGAAGATGCTCAGATTCGCAAAGATCAGATCGCTGGCATCGGTATCGGTTGTCCAGGGCCGGTGGACTGGCGAAAAGGGATTGTCAAAGAAGCGGTCAACCTGAAGTGGTTCAATGTTGCCGTAGGTGACTACCTGCAGAAAAAGTTTGGTTGTCCGGTAGCTGTACTCAACGATGTCGATGCGGGTGTTTTTGGAGAATATCGCTTCGGGGCAGGGGAGGGGGCTCATTGTGTTGTGGGTATCTTCCCAGGAACCGGCATCGGGGGTGGTTGCGTTTACGATGGGCAAATACTTCAGGGAAAAAAACTCAGTTGCATGGAGGTCGGTCACATCCGCATCAGCAGCAGTAGTCGAGTGGCGGGTCTGGAAATGTCGGGTACGCTAGAAGCCGAAGCGAGTCGGCTGACCATCGCGGCGGAATTGGCTAAGTTGGCTTTCCGTGGCGAAGCTAAGCACTTAATGAAAACAGCTGGAACGGATTTGTCTAACATGCGCAGCAAAGTGATTGCCGAGGCGATCAAGGCTGGCGATGAAGAAGTTGAAAAAGTGGTTCGTCGAGCTGCTCGAGAGATAGGCGTAGCTGTTGCCAACATGGTGCATTTGCTGTGCC
>JBIKMB010000292.1:0-6484 GCA_044359485.1 Pirellulaceae bacterium
GGATTTTTCGAGTCGGTGATCCAGTCTGCGAGGATTTGACGACGATCATAAACGCTGTCTAGCTTCGCTGCCTCACCTCCGAGGACAGCCGGAGGAACTGGCGTTTGCGTGCGAGGATGAACCAAATCGCGTCCTTGAATTGCTAAAATTTTGACGCCTGTCAGCGGTGTACTTTTTCGCTCAATTCCTGTGAAGAAACCAGCCAAGGCGTAGTAGTCTTTTTGATCCCAGCGTTCCAATGGATGGTGATGACATTGCGCACATTCGATGCGAACACCAAGGAATAATTGACTCACGGATCGAGCCAATTTTTCAGGATCACTTTGGACTTGATAGAACGGGGCAGGGGACTCACTGAGAATGGAACCTTCAGCGGTCAAGATACTCCGAGCGAATTCATTGTATGGAATATTTGCCGCAATTTGCTTGCGAATCCAGCGTGTCATCGCCACGGCGCTTTCTGGAGGGATCGTATCTTTATCGACTTGCAAAAGATCCGACCAACGCAGTGCCCAGTAATCGGCATATTCGGGACGTTGCAATATTTTTTGAATCAACTGTTCGCGTTTGCTGGCACTCTTATCATCGAGAAAAGCTCTTGCTTCCTCAGCCGTGGGCAGAGTTCCTATGGTATCGATAAAAACACGTCGCAAAAATGTTGCGTCATCCGCTAGCGGGCTTGGCTGTATTTTGAGTTGCGACAGTTTTTGCCAGACAATTTCATCAATAAAATTGTGTGATTTCGGTGCGACAAATTCTGCGTCCTGACGCGGACGGGTAACTCGACAAACGGCGACTTTGCCAAGATAACGGACCAAAATCGCTGCCTCACCGGGATTCTCTGTGGTGCGGATGACTCCTTGCTGATCGACCGCAGCAATCGAATCCTCATTGGATTGATACTGCGCATCTGCAGTAACACAGGTTTTCTTTCCCATTGCATCGGTGTAAATAACACGAAGCTGCTGTTGGCTTAAAGCGGGTAGCGTAACCGATGTAGGCTCAATTTCGAGTTTTTCGTTTGCAGACCAGTCCGTTGAGGAGCCGTTGTTGTTGGATATCTTGTCTAACTTCGCCCCTTCGGCGATCCATCGCAAAAAGATTTGATCCCAAAGCGATCCAGGCTCAATCTTCTTGCCACCACCATGCGGTATTTCGGCAATGGCTTTCTGTCTGAGCAAACTATGTTCGGGCGAGGGGGTAAATACCCGGCGTCCTTTGCCGTATAGTGCGATCGCTTCGTAATCAGCTTCTGCGTTATAACCGAAGACACTCAAGCGAAAACCTTGTTGGCCTTCAGCCTTGCCGTGGCAACCGCCCGCATTGCAACCCGCTTTGGATAGTATGGGAACGATCTGATGCCTGAAAGAGATCGGTGTCGGATTGGCAAACGCCTTGACCTCGATATGGAGCGTTACCTTTTGGTCCTGTCGGATAATCAAGAGTTCCGTATTTCCATCTTGTAATGGCTGTACTCGGCCTGATGGAGTGATTCGAGCGATTCGATCATCGCTCAGCTGATACTGCACAAGATGTGTGACATCGGTGGCGTTATTTTTTTCGTCATACGCTGTAACAACCAATTGCTGCGTCGATTCAGGACTCGTAAGTTCGATGGACGCAGGAGAAACACTTAAACTCTGGGGTTCACTCCCCCGTAAACCGGCACTACCCCACAGACCGGCCGAGAACAGCCCGCTGGCGAATAAAAAAATCGTGCGTAACATGCGGAATGAGGGCATGGTAATCTGGGCGATGTGAGGGGCTCGATGCTGGAGGCAGGGAAAGGGAGGAAGTGAACGATAGGATACGTATTTTCCCTCTAATATGCAAGATTTTTCCGATTGAACTTGGCAATCCCAGGGGTTGGTTTGGAAAGGAGCCGCAACTCGTAAACCGAACAATGGTTGGGCGAATCGTACAGCCTACCCATAGTGATTATCCAGCTCGGTCATTGCGGAGGACGGACCACGCAACATCTGCTAAAATCGGCTTCTGCAATTCCATCGTTCATCCCTTGAGGCGACACATGCGACGACGACGTTTGGGCAATAGTGGCATTACTGTTTCAGAGATTTGCCTGGGCACCATGACTTTTGGTTCTCAGGCGTCTGAGCAACAAGCTTTTGAGATGATGGACCGCGCGATTGAGTGCGGAGTCGATTTCTTTGACTTGGCTGAACTTTACCCGGTACCTCCGAAAGCGGAATGGTCCGGTCGCACCGAAGAAATCGTTGGGCGATGGCTTAAAAACCATCCCCGCGAGTCACTCATTCTCGCGACGAAAGTCGCAGGACCCGGCCATGGATGGTTCACGCCACCGATCCGCTTTGGAAAAACGGCTCTCGACTCCAAACAAATTTTCGCTGCTGTGGAGGGAAGCCTGAAACGACTCCAAACGGATTATATCGATCTCTATCAAACGCATTGGCCCGATCATGGGATGCCCTATGAAGATGTTTTGGGTGCGTTGACCCAGTTGATCGACCAAGGCAAAGTTCGCGCGATCGGCTGCTCTAATGAGACATCTTGGGGCCTTATGAAAAGCTTGTGGGCAGCCGAAAAGCATGGCACCGCTCGCTATGTGACAGTGCAGAATAACTTTAGCCTGATCAATCGCCGTTGCGAAAGCGAATTGGCCCAAGTTTGTCGTCGAGAATCGGTCAGCTTACTTCCTTACTCACCTTTGGGAGGCGGCGTCCTCACCGGGAAATACAAAACCGGAGCGCCGCAAGGCTCGAGGTTTTACGAGTATATTCATCATGGTCAACCACGACAAAAAATGATGGCTGCACGTTTTGTGAATCCTCGCACTGTGGAAACGGCTGAACGGGTCGCAGCAATCGCAAAAGATTTGGGGGTTTCACCCGTGACGCTCGCCGTTGCCTGGAGCAAACAGCATGACTTTGTTGCCTCGACCATCGTGGGAGCTACCTCGGTTGCCCAGCTTAACGAAAGCCTACTTGCAGCCGATATGATTTTGGATGAGGAGACACTCAAACGTATCGACCAAATCGATATCGACATTCCCAACGCCATGACGGAAGATGGACTGCGCCGATTGTGATACAAGCCGAGGTTGCCGCTTTTCGCAACCCACTGGAAATGGTAGTTTATCGGAGATACCACGTGGCGAGGTTCAGTTGCAGGAACGACTGATATCGAGTTCAACATTTCGAGAAGGATGCGAGCATGCCTGAAATCAAGCGAATCTTGGTTACTGGTGGAGCAGGTTTTTTGGGCTCACACATTTGTGAGAGGCTTGTAGCCGAAGGGCATGATGTCATCTGTTTAGATAACTTTTTCACCAGCCAGAAGTCGAATATTGTTCATCTGCTGAATAAACCAAACTTTGAATTGATTCGGCATGATGTGACATTGCCCATTTTTCTGGAGGTTGATCAGGTTTATCACATGGCTTGTCCTGCTGCACCGGGCCACTATCAATTCAACGCGATCAAGACGATCAAAACATCTGTGCTGGGCTCGATCAACATGCTCGGCATGGCCAAACGTTGTGGGGCCAAGATATTGCTCGCTTCGACCAGCGAGATCTATGGCGATCCTGAGGTTCATCCTCAACCTGAAAGTTATCGCGGCAGCGTCAATCCGATTGGCCCGCGAGCCTGTTATGACGAGGGTAAACGAGTTGCCGAAACTTTGTTTATGGACTATCACCGCCAAAACAGAGTCAATATTCGTATCGTTCGGATATTTAACACGTACGGCCCGCGCATGCATCCGTACGATGGGCGAGTTGTTTCGAACTTTATTCGACAGGCTATCACCGGTAAAGACATCACAATCTTTGGCGATGGTTCGCAGACAAGATCATTCTGCTATCGAGATGATTTAGTAGAGGGCATCATTCGGACGATGAATGCCCCCGACTCTTTTATAGGCCCAGTTAATATTGGCAACCCCGGCGAATTTACCATCGGTGAACTTGCCGAGATGGTGATCAAGCAGACTGGGGCGGCGTCGAAAATCGTGCATCGTCCACTTCCGCAAGATGACCCAACTCGCCGCCGACCTGATATCGCGCTGGCCAAGGAAAAATTGCTGTGGCAACCCAAAATACCACTGCAAGAAGGTTTGCAAAAAACGATTGATTGGTTCAAATCGATTGACTTGAGCCATTATCGCCCGCCAACACCGAACTACGCGTAACCGCTACGTTTCAGCGTCTCCCCGCCCCCCAAGTCCTAGCAAATTTCTTCCTTATGAACCGTCCTCGATAAAGACCTTGCGCGGACGAGCAAAACCATTTCGCGGGGCGAAACCTTGCCAAGCGGCTTAAGAATTTGTTCCTTACCTATCTACCTGCAGCGCCCCATCCTCGGTGCCTGGCACCATACCTGGTCTTTCGTGCCCATTGGGTGCCAGGCACGCATGACATCCCGCTGGACCGCGCATGCCCAATCTTGGTGCCAGGCATGCCCAATCTTGGTGCCAGGCACCCTTGCTGAATTATTGACGGCGATTGCGAAAAGGTATCGCTTGTGAATCGTTGCCAAACGGTTGCAGAAGCTTCGAATCGCGAAAACCCGCTTGCATTATCGCAGGAAACCAATCTCCACTGAATGGCTAGTTTGGTACGGCTAGTTTGGTACCAGGCACCAGATAGACTGCCCGCATTGCGCTCAATAACAGCTTGCGTAAGTTCTTTAATTGCAGTGTGTTATCTTCTGTCTTAGGCGGTTTGCGGAAAGATCAACTAGGGTGCCAACTAGGGTGCCAGGCACAAAGATCAACTAAGGTGCCAGGCACCAAGGCGGGCAACGCCTAGCGGATAATGCAAGGCGTAGGGACGCATATGTTGAATAATCAGCAGTGCGGCATTGCGCAGTGCAATTCCATGCGGATATTCAGCGCAGGGCACAAATGGGTTCACAGAACTGAAGATTGCAGAGACAAGCCACTGCTTGGTACGGCAACACTGTACCGATCGATCCAAGAAAAAAACGCGCGGATCAAAATTAAGCGGCAAGGTGACACAGCGAGACATTGCACTGAGGCAACTCAGCGAAGCAACTCAGTGCTCCTATGAAACATTTTGGAGAGAGAAACTCCAGGCGTTGTGCGCGTAACCACTGCCGTCCGCTACCACATTCCATAAATTCGGCCTCGCTTCCTAACGCGGCCAAGCAGAGTTTCGACATCCGTCCCTGCGAACATGCCGGACGAGTCCGATACTGTCGGCGCCATGGGGGCCTTCGAAGCAATCGGGCTGAAGCAACCCAATCGCTAGGGAAGTAGCCCCATGTCGGCCGCCGGGCAGCGGAGCCTCCGGCCGCCAAGTTCGGCTGACTTTCTGGTCAGGCTCTCGGTGGAGCCGACGAAAAAACAGAACAGCTCTTCATAGGCACTCACCAAATTCAGCACTCTCTCCCAGGTTAGATTCAGACGCCGGAAGATCGGCGGCAGATCTGCGGGGATCGCTCCCTTCTGCTTTTTGTGCAGGATCCGTCCCATCATATCCAGCAGAATCAAATACTCCTCGCTTGTCATCGCGGTGAAGCCAAAATCGCTGGCCCGCGCCGACACGCTCGTCGTCCACCTGCGAGACTCATCCGAAGATATGCATACAGGAGCTAGAAAAGCGTTCGGCAGCGATGATGGATCGAGATCGGGATTTAGGGCCAGCATTCGCTCTGCCTCGATCTGATAGTACGCCGAGGTGAATCTACTGGTTTCCGGCGTCAGAGCGATACCTGCGCGAATCGGATTCAAGTCGATATACAGAGCGCAGAGGAATATCGACAACTCATCCAGCAAAGCTTTGAGCTTGTATCGGGATTCCCAGAAGGCCCCGCTCTTGCCGTCGACGATGTTGAAGTATCTGGAGGTGTAGAAGTTGAAAGATTGCATGAAGCGACTGATGCTCGACAGATTTTGCCTGATCTTGGCAATTTTCTTTTTGTCCTGAGCGAGCTTTTTTGCATCTTCGTCGGTGGGTTTATCGGGAGATTTGTTTTTGGCATCCGCGTTGGCCTGGCAATAGCCGGGATGAATGATGAGGTGCCTGCGGGCGACTTCCTCATCGCTCATGCGATCGACCAGATCGGGTCGATTTCGGACTTCGAAATGGGCGTGGTTATCCATGAAGGAGACGCGCAGGATATCGATGGCGTAGGCGGAGGCGAGGGTTTGGAGGCGTTTTAGGATGACATGTCTCCTGGACTTGAAGGGTCGCTTGATGGGTTTGCCATCGTCCAGGAGGAAATTTTTGCGGACACATCGGGTGGTGATGTGGAAGGTATTGGAAACTAAAGGATTAGCGATGATGGTTCTTTTCTTTCTCATTTGCCCCTCCGTGAATTAAGTGAACATATTATTTATATGCAACATAAAAATAATGAACAAGTCAATACGTTCAAAAAAGAGTAAATCTTTTTCTGAAAACTGGTTTTCAGGATATTATTTGTGCAAATAAGCCATGAAACATTGCATTGTTGATTGTGTTTCCAGGGAGGATGATGGG
>JBIKMB010000293.1:0-6465 GCA_044359485.1 Pirellulaceae bacterium
CAAACATGGAGCTTATCGCCGGGAGGAGATTTCAATTCAGCGAGTTTCAATTCAAGTTCAATCACGTTTATCAACGGGGCAGCCCACAAGATTCTGGAAGCAAATGGACAGAATTTTGTGTTTGATCAAAGAGGCAATACTCTTTATGTGCCAGGAGTTGCGAATGATGGAATTAGTTCACTAGCCTTTCGCTGGGATTTTGATAACCAATTGGTTGAAGTTGACTCAGGCGGTGACAACACTGTTGACATCAGCTTTGAGTATGATGCATTTGGGCGGAGAGTATCACAGTCGATCGCAAATGATAAGACTGTTTTTGTGAATCTAGGGAAAACACAGATTGCTGATTATCTAGCGGGAGCAACAAAGGAGAGTCCGCTTGCCAATTACCTCTTTGGTACATATGTCGACGACAGCTTTTTGAAAATTGATTTCGCTCAGAATCGCGAGATATGGCTACATCGAAACGAGCAGTATTCTTTGATTGCTGCGACAGATAATGCTGGTTCTATCTTGGAGCGATTCGCGTATTCTGCGTACGGAATTCCAACAATACTAGATGCAGTAGGAGTCGTAAAGATGCAGTCAACTTTTGGACTCCGACATCTTCATGCTGGAAGAGAATGGGACACAATTTCGCGAACTTACTACAATCGCGCGCGATACCACTTGCCTTCGCTAGGCAGGTTTCTTTCTCGCGATCCAATAGAATTCGAAGGCTCTCGATTCAACCTCTACCAGTATACGAATTCAAATCCACTGACGTTGCTCGACCCAACGGGCTTGCGAGGAATCACAGTACCCCAAGCACCTAATTCAGGAGGAAATAGCACAGTGAGGCCGGGCTCAGGGAGAACCTCCCCATGGCGACCTAACTCAACTCCTGCAACAGGGTCACCTCGTAACCTTCCCCGTCCAGACTGGCCAACGAACCGAAAGGGCGAACCATGGCCAATCTATCGCGGGAATCCATATGGGACCCCTCCAGAACTTACAGATCCCGATGACTTGATCCCAGAAATTCCAGACAGATCGCTTCCTCCGACACCTGTAGAGCCTGGAATCCGACCAGGCCCAGATGATCCTTTTTACAATGACTGGAGAAGACAATGCTGGAGCGATTACGAAAACAATAGTATTTGCTGCCGGTATCGTGACCCCTTGCGGCCCTACTCGCATATAATTTACTGCAGTAAGCAGGATCCAACCCTTCCTCCGGATCTTCGAAGACCGCCGCGTCCGTTCCCAACAACAGAACCAAGGTTGGGAGGTGAGCCGAATAATTGCAAAACAGGAGTAAAAATCGAGGAATGCGGACTTGTTGGCGGAGGAGTGTGCGCGCTCCGAAAGAAGTTAGGCGGGTATTTTATAGATTGCACCTATTCATGCCCGTCGTTACCTGAACCAATGAAGAAGTTTTTTCCTTGTGATCCGCGTGATCGCGATTCCCAGATTTGCAAACCAACAAGACGTATAGATGAACTCTTTTGATAAACGAAAGGCTTCCAATGATGATCGAACCAACACTCATCGAAAATATCCTCGTCAATCAAAATGACCCAAACAGATTTGTCATGCCAACTATCCCGCTTTTTTACGGATTCGTTGACACGCAATGTACCGCTTCTAGAGATTATCTCTTTGTGACAAAACCGTACATTTTTTTGCGATCAGACTTTATCAACTATCTTCCTGAGCACATGATGCTTATTGGTTCGCGTTGGCTCCCGCTAAACCACTTCCCCTTGCCCAATTGGTACCCTTTCCCAAAATACCCAGAGAAAATCCTTTTCCTTGGTGACCTCGACTTTGACGACATTGCAATTTTCTTATGGTTGAAATCCAAATATGATCAATTCGAACTGATTGGCATCAACGATCAGCTACTTGAACGGTTCGATATTTCCTTAGACAATCGTTGCTGGTTTGACGCTAACGAAGATGAGATTTCTGTTATGGCGAGACTTCAAATTCCCGTAGAACTGCTTGAGCAACTAGTTGGCCCCCATTGTACCAAGATGCTTCTAGCACATCGAAAAATTGAGCTAGATGGGATTGCCAACTTCCATGGCGAATCTCTACGTAAATTCCTAAGGGACTTAGAACCAGGGATTTCTTAAAATCTATGCTCTTCTGACCATCCGCTGCACACTCAAGTTAGTATGCGATGCGAACTAATCCCGAATTATTCACGTGACTGCTTTTTAGATGAAGCAGCAGTAGTGAAGTGATTTTGAGCTGTGTTGAAGCCGAAAACAAGCGATTTTTCTGACGAGTAGTTGCACCGCCCCTTACCCCATTACAGCTGCATCAAGTTTTTAGGTCCGAGCTAAGGGCGTAGAACTTCGGTCAAGTGTGCATGTCGAGGTGGCGGACGTAAACGTCTACGATTGGGGCCGATATTTGGATTTAGCCGTGCTGGAAGTTTCCAGTCTGAGAATGGTTCATTGAGTCTTTTCCAAAAGTATCGAACACTCTGTGCGACGCGCACAATCAATTGCCGCGAATGCTTGACAACCAACGCACCAGCCTTAAAAACTTGACTTTGAAATCGCTGTAAGTCCATGCAACTTCCTTGCACATTCTCATGTTCGCTGCGAAGTGAGCGTTCGGCCAAGTACGTCTTGTGGAGCGTGGTAGGCTCGACGGTTTTGTTTCCTTTCACTCAGGAGCTAAACCATGGATCGTTCCAACGTTTCGAGCAAAGCCGAGTATTGGCAACGGGTTCTTGATGAGCAGCGGCTCAGCAAACTCAGTGTTGCGGCCTTCTGCTCTCAGAACTCGATTTCCGTCCCATCATTCTACCAATGGCGAAAGAAATTGCAGCCGCCAAAACCTACTTTCACTTCGCAGACGTTGGTGCCTGTTCGAATCGTATCGAACGCAACCCCAGTTTCCGAGCAGTCTATTCAGATCATGACACCCAGCGGCTTTTCCATTCGCTGCAACACGTCAGTCGACGCTCAAAAACTTAAGCAGATCATCGCGGCCATTGAAGTGGCAGAGCGAGGTGATGCGTGCTAAGTATCTCTGCTCAAACGCGAATCTACATCGCTGTGGAAGCGACTGATATGAGAAAGGGCTTCGATGGATTATGCGGGCTCGTATCAGGCACACTCCATCAAGATCCTCTCTCGGGCGCTTTGTTCCTCTTTCTCAACAAACGTCGTGATCGAATGAAAGTACTTTATTGGGATGGAGATGGTCTAGCGATATGGTATCGTCGGCTTGAGCAAGGGACCTTTCAGGTTCCGTTGCGTCAAGGCGATGCATCGTCTTTTGAAATTCAAAGCGACGAGTTCACGATGCTTCTTCGAGGAATCGATTTGAGCAGTGTTCGGCGTCGCAAGCGGTTTCAGCTGGCGAGCTAGAGACTCTACTCTGAGAGCTCAAGTTCCAGTGTAAGTGCCTGGAGGATGAAAATCATCTTCCAGGCATTTTTTATGAAAAAACTGCTGTTCTATGGGAACTTTTTGGCGGATCAGTCGTTAGATAGGTATGGATGAAAAAGACCTTCTAATCAAACAACTACAAGCTCAATTGCAAAGCAAGGATGAGCAGTTACAAAACAAGGATGAGCAGCTCAATCGCATGCTTGCGAAGCTGCAAGAGGCCTCGCAGCAGCACGTCGCTGTGTCGGAACAGTTCGTTCAGCAAATTGAAGAGAAGGATCATCAAATTGCTCTCTTGGAGCAGAAAATCAAGAAACTGCTCAGCACGGTGCGAGGTTCACGACAAGAGCGTATCAACCCCGATCAATTGCTTCTCTTCTCAATACATGAACTTCAGCAAATCGCAGCCGAACTCGAAGCTTCCAGCAACATGGAAGAAGATCCACTAAGCGAATCCGACGAATCTCAGGAGCCAACCACTCGAAAAGCAAAGCGTCGCAAATTGCCCTCGAATATGCCGAAGGAAGTTCGACGATATGAGCTTTCTGAGGAACAACGGAAGTGCCCCTGCTGTGGCGAACTTCGTTGTGAGATGGGCGTTGAGACCAGTCAACAAATCGAGTTCATTCCGGCGGTATTCAAAATCATCGAACATCAGCGTGTGCGATATGCCTGCAAGGCATGTCAAGAAAATGTCGCGATTGCTCCGAAGCCACCACAGCCGATTGAAAAAGGATTGGCAGGCCCAGGGCTTTGTGCATATGTGATTCTTTCCAAGTTTGGAGATCACATGCCACTATATCGCGAAGAAGACCTCTTCTCACGCATGGGATACGAACTGCGCCGTAGCACGATCTGTGGCTGGCTCTATGAATCAGGGCAACTGATCGAGCCTCTGGTAATGCGGATGAAGCACTTGGTGTTACAGTCCAAAGTTATTCACACAGACGACACCAAGATCAAGATGCTAGACGTGGGCGTTTGCCGAGAGGCTAAGTTCTGGCCCTATCAGGGAGACTGGCTGCATCCCTATACGGTCATCGATTTTACCATCGACCGAAAACGTACTGGTCCCCTGAACTTCTTACAGGACTTCGCTGGTTACTTGCAAGCGGATGCCTATGCAGGCTTCGATTGCATTTACGCTTCTGGCAAAGTTCAAGAAGTTGCCTGCTGGATTCATACGCGTCGTTATTGGCATGAAGCAAGCGACTCTGATCCGAAGCGAGCCAACGTCGCGTTAGGCTATATCGCGCGCTTATCGCAAGTAGAATCACAACTACGCGCGACTTACCCGGAACTCAACCTGCAAGGCAAGCGTGACTTTGATTCGATTGCTCGTGCGCGACAACAGTATGCTGTCCCAATCTTGAATGAATTCAAAGCTTGGCTTGATGCAGAGATCAATAGCGGACGAATACTACCAAAAAGCCTCATTCGCAGTGCGTTCACTTACACCCTGAACCAATGGAAGGCATTGAATCGATACACCGAGCAAGGCTACCTATCGTACGATAACAACGCCGCTGAAAGAGCTGTGAAGTACCCAGCGATTGGCTGCAAGAACTATCTGTTTGTAGGCAACGTGCGAGCAGGCAAACATGCCGGTTACTTTTATTCGCTTGTCAATAGTGCGAAGTCAAATGGAGTTGAACCATTCGCATGGTTGCGTGATCTCATGGAAAAACTTCCCGCATATCGCCAGAGCAAAGCTTTTAGTCAAGCTAGCCGTGGAGAGCCGGTAACTAGCAATGAGCTTGATGAGTTGTTACCAGATCGCTGGTTAGTAGCTCATCCGGATTGCAAATGGAATATCGACTCGATTCGTCGGGAAGAACGAAAACGGAAAGAAGTGCTCAAGCGACGAAAGCGAAAGTAGGCTTCTCGCCAAAATCAAGATGGCGTTTACCGAACGCTCACGCTGCGAACGATGTTCGCCAAGTTGAATGCGAGAAGTGCCATCAACATAGTGCATTCATTTTCTTCGAACGTTTGACTTGAAAGGTTAGCACCTATTGCCTGATTGAACTCACCCAAACGATCCTCGAACGTTCCTCGCTCACGATAGTGTGCTACAAGCTGCTCCGCAGTTCGTTCGCTTTCATGTGACCGACCCACTCGGTCGCCAAACGACCTATGTATACGACTCCGCCAGTCGCCTGGTTTCCACGATCCATCCCGATGGAAGCACCGATCAGGTTCTTTATGCAGCATCTGGCGCGGACACAGGACGCGTGACCAAAACTAAGAACCGAGTCAATGTGGTCACCAGCTATGGTTATGATGCATCCGGTCGCGTTGCCACCATCACCACGGCATCAGCCATCGACAGCAATATCCTCGATGGACAAGCGGATGATCAGCCTATCACCGACACCAATCTTCAAGGCAACACGACCTTCACTTATCTCGCAGGGGACGATACCAAGATTGCAACCGTTACCGACGGAGCCAAGTCGGAGCTGGTTTACGATTTCCGCAACCAAGTCGTCGAAGCGAAAGCATTTCCCTCGGCGGGTAAGACTCTCACCAGCAAGAGTTTTTATGTCAATCACGAAAAACTCTATGATGAAGATCCCTATGGACGTCGGAAGTATTACGGCTACCGAGCCAGTGACGGTACGTTGATTCGAACCATCACCTGCACGACTCCAACCCAAACGTTTGCCGATTTTGCTGCCGTGTGGAATGCGACGCGTTCGCAAACACCGAACGCCGCTTACATCATCCATGATGCGATTCGTGATGACGATGGCCATCTTACGCAGATCATTGATGGGCGTGGTACAGAAACCCGCTATGCGTACGACGATCAAGGCAGGGAAGTGGAAAAACTGGAAGCTTATGGCACTTCACTGGAAGCAAAAACGGTAACGATTTATGACAGCGTCGGTAACGTCGTGGAAGTTCGGTCTCCACGTTATTTTGATTCGACCGACACGGAAGGCTATCAAAAAGCTTGTGAAACCTGGACCTATACGGCTCGCAATTTGGTTCTCACTCACACCGAGGCACCTAGCACGGCTGTGGCGGCAACAGAATCATTTACCTATGACCTCGCCGGGGATCAGCT
>JBIKMB010000008.1:0-66220 GCA_044359485.1 Pirellulaceae bacterium
AATGTTCAAGCGATCGATGTGCACCGACTCGGTCAATTCGGCAATCCATTTCGGATCGTTGGTAAGAGCGGTACCGATCAGTGTGGAACCGATCTTCGAAAGCATATCCTTCTGCGGGCATTGCACAACGCTCGAAAATGGGAACATATATTCCTTCGAAGCTACGCCCCTCTCCGGCGAATCGGCATGCACAATCATTGGGCGAAGGTAGGCGCAAAGTTCTCGTTCGACCAAGCGATCGCCGTAGCCGGAAGTCATGTCGGTCACACCCGCTTCAGCCAAGTCTTGTTGAACCATGCTCCAGGTCCCCATAGCCATCTGCTTATTGGTGAAAGCAGCCAATCCCGCTTGCGGGTCTTGAGGCGGTCGAACTTCAATCGGACCTAAACGCTCCGCCAGGGCTGCGGCGATTTCTTTGGTGTGTCGGGAGGCCCAAATGCCGGAGCAGTTGATGCAGCCTCGTCCACTGTTGGCATAAATGCTCTCCACCATCAGGTCGACATAATCTTCCCAATGATCCACCACATCATCGCCAATCAGAATTTTGCTGAAGCCAGGTCCATGGGCTTGCACGCGAGGATTGCCCGAGTACTGCTGGACGGTTTGCGCGCTACCAAACACCATCGCTCTGGGAGCTTTACTCAACAGGGCTCCACCCACATCATGACCGCCCGGGTATAACCCGAACGCTTCTGCGGGCATGCCTGCTTCGATGAACGAAGCCACCATGCGATAGGGAGTCCAAGGTTCTTGGGAGCCTGGTTTCAGCATCAAGCCAACTTGCAGAGCAACGGCCGGCAACCACAAGGTATGCACACCCGGCGAATTATTGGGTAATACGGCAGCTAGAATCGGGGACTGGCATTGATAACTGACAATCACACCGCGCCCCTCTTCTCCATACCCCTTGGCGAAGATTTCTAAATCCAAGCCACGAGTCAGGGCATCGAGAATCTTGTCCATATTCGACAGCACGAAGGCATTCTTTTTCATGTTCATGCGGCAAAGATGCTCGGGTAGACCTGTGCTGGCCGATTGTTGGTGCACAAAGTCATCGACCGATTGCTTGCCGTCACCCATGGTCAATGTGCCATGTTCGAACAGTTGGGCTGCCTTTTTACAGCATTCAATCAGCTGACTCGGCGAAAGCTGCTTCAAGGCAGCTCTCGCTCTATCCGCTTTTCGCATATCCATTTGAAGCATTCCGCCATTGACCTGCGCCAATTTTGCAATGGGCTCACCGGTATCGAAATGGACGATATCCTGTGTTTCAAGCGATTGATACGGTTTGCCCCATCGAAGGGCTGGAATTTGTAACATGTTTGATTCTCCAATTCGTGAACCGATCAATACACACCAACGGTCGTTTGGGAGGCCACGCCACGCCATGGACGAACGCCACTCACACCATCCCAAGGATATTTTTCAAAGGGCATTTCTCTTTCCCCTTCGTCTCGCTCTAGGAATCCAGGCACAAAAAATTCCTTGGTCATCGTGTATAGCTTGACTCTCCCCGATTCACCGAAGCCGACCACTTTGTGCGGATCATCGAAGTCGACCAATTCCACAACGGCTCGCGGTTGCGGAGCATAGTAGGTGATCTTGTAGCCATCTTCGGCAGTCACAGGCTTGCTGCAAGCTAGCCCCATCAACGTATTGCCATAAGTGGGTGTCATATAAACACCGCTCTCTTCGGGCGATCCACCAAAAAACTCCTCGACGCAGAAACGTGTCCACTGCGGAGTGAATTCTGTGCCACCCGAGAAAATTCCGGTAATACCCACTTCCGGAATACTTGTTCCTTTTTCGGCTAACGCATAGGCCAAAGCTTCCAAGAGTTTCGGCGTAGCGAACATGCACTTAATGTCGTGTCCCGCTGTTAAGATGGTAACCGCCTGATCGATACAATGTTTCTTATATTCTTCCAGGTGTTCCATCCAACCTTTTTTGATCAGTTTGATCACCCAGCGCGGATCTAAGTCAATACAAAAACAGATTCCACCCCGGTACTGGCAAAGATGCTCAACAGCCAAACGCAAACGTCTTGGTCCGGAAGGTCCAAGCATCAACCAGTTAGAGCCTTTAGGAAAGTACTGATCGGGCAAAGTGTGGCTGAAGAGTTCATAATCGATTCTGAAATCATCGACCACGACGCGACTCTTCGGAATACCAGTTGTCCCACCTGTTTCAAAAACATAGGCCGGTTTCCCTTCCAATCCTTTGGGCAACCAGCGGCGAACTGGACCGCCTCGCAACCACTCATCCTCGAACAAAGGAAACTTTTTCAAATCATCGAAACCCTTCACCTCCTTGAGAGGATCGAATTTGAGTTCGGCTTTTTTGGCTAGCCAAAAGGGAGCCCCAGTGGACTCATGGAAATGCCATTGAACCGTATCATAAGTGTGTTGATCCAACAAAGCTTTGGCGTCTATCGCTTTCTTCTGAAGGGCAGAATCCATGGGAGCTGTAGTGCTCATAAGGCAAAGATCCAACGATGAAAGGGAGGTTGAAGTCGTATCGCGGTAGCCTAAGCCGAAATAAAATTCGTACAACTCAGGCAACACAATTGTAACCGTTCGGCAACTCATCGTTCACCCCTGTTTTCTATTCCTCGGCCCACCTAATGTGGGTGGGGGTAACTTGCCGGTGGTTTTCTCGCTACAATGATTAGGCTTTATCAGACAAGTTAATACTCGTTCCACACGAGAGAGCCTCGTTTTTGATTTCGGAGATTCTCAGGAAATACTATGGCCGCCAAAAATGTTCTCGGAACGGAATTGGAACCGTGCAGCTTTGACCCGATGACGGGCTTCTTTCGAGATGGATGTTGCAATACGGGCGCCGAAGATGTTGGCTTGCACCTAGTTTGCGCCGTCATGACCGATAAGTTCTTGGCTTTTTCCAAATCGCGAGGCAATGACCTCAGTACCCCTATGCCGATGTATCAATTCCCCGGTCTGAAGGATGGCGATCGATGGTGCTTGTGCGCACTGCGTTGGAAGGAAGCTTTCGAGGCCGGCATGGCTCCCAAGGTTGTTCTGGAAGCAACACACATTTCAACGCTCGAATTTATCGATCTGGATGATTTGCAAAAACACGCCGTATCGTCCTGATCTGCTCTGTAAGAACTGCCCAAAAAATCACTACAGGAAATCACTACAGGAAATCAATTCGACCAAATAGTCTCAGCCGGTTTGGCACCGCGTGGTCCGATTGCGATCATGCGGCTTGGGCGAAACAGAGCGGAAGCCGTAGGATCCGTGTCGTCGAGGCGTGAATGCGTTCGAGCCTAAGCTTGTTTTCTTCGCTCAGTGCATTTGCCAAAAACTTTTTAGCCACCAAGTCACCCGGCTCAAGGTAGACCATAAAGCGTTTGGTGGTTGGGGATTTATGAAGCACTCGATCCTGATGGCGACGCGTTAGGAAATGATGTCCTGCATCACATTTCCATGGACGTCTGTTAGGCGGAAGTCGCGTCCGGCATAACGATACGTAAGTTTCTTGTGGTCGAGTCCCATCAAATGCAAAATCGTCGCATGCCAATCATGAATGTGGCATTTCTTTTCAACCGCTTCATAGCCCAGGTCATCGGTAGATCCGTAACTGAAGCCCCCTCGAACGCCACCACCGGCCATCCAAGTGGTATAGCCTTTATGATTATGGTCACGACCGTCTCCATTTTGGGCATCGGGGGTTCGACCGAATTCACCACCCCATAGTACCAAAGTATCTTGCAGCAGTCCCCGAGCCTTCAGATCCTTTAGTAGACCTGCGATAGGCTTGTCGATCTCGCGGCATTTCTCTGGCAACTCGGTTCGCAAGCGAACATGATGATCCCAATTTCCATGGGACAACTCGATAAACCTTACGCCAGCTTCCGCGAATTTTCGAGCCAGCAAGCATTGTCTTCCGAAAGCATCGGTTTCGCCTTCTCCAATTCCGTACATTTGCAGGGTTCGCTCATTTTCATCGCTGAGGTCCATCAATTCGGGTAGTTTGTCCTGCATGCGAAAAGCAAGTTCATACGATTCGATGATACCTTCGATACCGCTGTTATCGACTTCATTCGATTTTTTATAAGATTCCAGTTGCTGGCGATTCATGCTTTGAATGAATCTCAATTGCCGGCGCTGCTGCTCGGTGTTGAGCTTATCGTTGCTGAGATCTGGGAGCGGTTCTTGGTTTTGGCCCTGTTGGCTGAATCTAGCCATAGGTCCACGTCCTTGCGGCCGGCCGACCTTGGTACCTTGATACACGGCTGGTAGAAAGGCACTTCCAAAATTAGTTGCCGACGCAGGTGGTGGATTTAACGCGATAAAACCTGGCAGATTTTCGTTTTCTGTGCCTAGTCCATACAGAGTCCATGCCCCTATGGAAGGGCGCACAAACTGCGCATTTCCGGTATGCATTTGCGTCATGGCGCGGGGATGAACGGGCTGATCGCAGTGCATGCTTCGAATCAGGCATAGATCATCTGCCATTTTGGAAAGTTCTGGCAGAATCTCGGAGATCCACAAACCACTTTTGCCGTTCTGTCTGAACGTCCAAGGAGACGGCATCACACGGCTGTTGGGACCGCGGGTGCCCCGCCCCTCTGATCCAATGAGCGCCGGTTTGTAATCGAAAGTATCGACATGAGATGGACCACCCTGCATACAAAGAAAAATTACTCGTTTCGCGCGGGGTGCAAAATGCGGGACTTTGGGGGCAAGTGGATTGTTGGGTGAATCACCGCCGTGGACCGGTTTGGCCGATCCGGCCAGCCCTGCGAATGCGAGGTAACCAAATCCGGCTGAGACGGTTTGCAACATCTGGCGTCGGCTGAATGTATTTTCTAGATTCATTGCGCACCTTTTTTATAAATATTTTCGCGATTAATCCAACCAACGAAATTCGGCTGTCGCCATCATGGCTTGGCAAAGTTGGCACCACGCAGCGAAGGTCTTTTCGGCAACATTTCTACCGTTTGCTGTCTCACTCGTATCGGTAACAAACTTTAAACTCATTTGCACTTCTTCGCTCGTAGGTGGCCGACCGAAGCTCAACATAAACAGTTGGCGAACCCTTTCCGAAGATTTGCTGTGATCCTTTGTCAAACGTCGCGCTAAAGCTTCGCTTTGCTGGATCACAAAATCATTGTTCAGCATATAGAGAGCTTGATCGGCTGTACTGGAAATTTCGCGAATGGGAACAACCATGCTAGGTTCGGCAAAATCAAATACAGCCAGCGACCGCGGTAGAAAGTTGCGAGCGATAGGCAAGTAAACCGATCGATAGTAAACGGTTTCGGATAAAGGATTGCTGCGGGTGTTGGCGAGCATTCGGCCCGCGTTGCGCATGCGCTCCATCGGGGTCGAACCGTTTGGCACTCTCCCAGAACTGCTCCCTGCTGGATCCATGCTTGCCGGAGTTGCCATGAGAGCCGGCATGGGACCTGCCGGATTCACCGTCGCAAAACCCAACGCTGAAATCAATGAGCCTCTGGGACGCTTGATATCGATTTGACTCGCATTAAACAACATCGCATCTCGAATCGACTCAGCGTCCAAACGACGACGATTACCGCGAGCCAAAAATTCATTGTCGGGATCTTTTTCAAAGAGCCTCTGATCAACGCTGCTGGAGAGACGATAGACATGCGATGTCGCAATGTGGCGTATTAATTTTTTTACCGACCAACCCTCTTCCATAAACTGAACGGCAAGATGATCCAGCAATGCTTGCTGTTTGGTGCCAGGTCCTGACATGCCAAAATTATCTGGCTCAGCCACCAGAGGCTTGCCGATCAAATGTTGCCATATGCGATTGACCATGACCCGGGCCGTCAGTGGATTGGATGGATGTGTCATCCACTTTGCCATTTCCAGCCGTCCGCTCGATTGCGACGAGAGCTTTACTGGACTGGAATCCAGTAAAGCAACAAAGCCTCGCGGGATCTCTTGAGCGGCTTTATCAATTTCACCTCGCTCCAGCAAACGGGCATTGGCAATTCGATTGCGATCCTGCACTCCCATGCAAAGCGAAATGGGCTTTCCGTTTTCATCGACGGTCGCCAATCGAGCTTTGATGGCGATAACTTGTTGATCCAATAGGGCCGCGTTGACAAAGGCCCGCCGTGGATCATTGGTTGGATTGTTGCCACTGACGCTACTGTTGCCATTGGTACCCGTGCGGTTGGCTGGGTTCGCATTAGGCATGAATTGCTGGCGTCGAGCCTGCACAACTTCGATCTCAAGTTCTTTCAAACGTTCTTTGAGCTGTTTCAGTTCGTCGATCGGAATGGACTTGTCAGAAGTTGACTTGTCGTTGATTGGCAACACAAGCAGGCCGCTGGGTTGGCGATTGCGCTGACTGCCAAAGCCGCCGTAGAAAGTTTCGGTGCTTCCAAATATTCCGGCCAGGGCATAATAGTCCGCTTGTCGAATAGGATCAAACTTGTGGTCGTGGCAACGTGCGCACGCTACGGAAACCCCCATCACGACTCGTGTGACGGTGTCGATCTGTTCGTCGATTAAGTCAGCTTGGAATTGCCTAGGATTTTGCTCGATTAAGGCCTTAGGGCCAATAGCCAGAAAACCGGTCGCGATCAACTGCTCTTGCCATTGCTCATCGGTTTTGGCTGGCAGGAGGTCGCCGGCGATTTGTTCCTGAATGAAGCGATCGTATGGTTTATCTTTCTGAAAGGAATCGATGACATAATCTCGATATCGCCATGCGAACGGAAAAGTTTGATCGACTTCTTTTCCGGTGGACTCGGCATATCGTGCCACATCCAGCCAATGTCTGCCCCATCTTTCTCCATAATGCGGAGATTCCAAAAGGCGATCTACTACGGTAGCAATAGCCTGATCTTCACCTTCGGCATGCGATTTGACGAATTCTGCAATCTCAGCGGGTGTAGGTGGCAGACCAATCAAATCGAAATAAAGTCGTCTCAGAAGCGTCGTGGCAGCGGCGTCTTGGACTGGCTTTAGGCCTTCCGTTTCCAGTTTGGCCGCCACGAAGCGGTCTACATCATTTTTGCACCAACCCGTCAGTTGACTCAACTCAGGGCTAGCCGCAGGGAAGGGTGGTTGGAACGACCAGAATTTGCGACCCTTCTCAATGTCTTCCTGAGTGACTTTAGAGGAGATCGGTGCGACACGACCACTGCGCGGATCGGGTGCCCCCATTTCAATCCACTCTTTGATGTCGGCGATTGCTTGCGGAGGAAGTTGCTTGCGTGGCGGCATACGAAAATCTTCGTAATTAATCGCGTTCCACAGCAGGCTCTCGTCGGGCTTTCCGGGCACAATAGCTGCACCAGATTCACCTCCTGCCAAAAGGCTTTCGCGGGTATCAACACCCAAACCTCCACGAGTCCCCTGCCCTTCTGAGGAATGGCAACTGTAACAGTTCTCGACCAAAATGGGTCGGATCTTGGCTTCGAAAAACTTGAGTTGCTCTGCAGTGTAGGTCGGCTCTGCGTCCTGCGCCCACAGGGGTGAAGCCAACCATAAAATTACCCAGCAACAACTCTGGATCCAGCAACTTTGAAACCAGTTCTTGGCATTCATGGAAAGACGCCTTTCATCCAAGCTTACAATCCCGTTTTCGAATCAAGATCCGACACCATATTCAATACATCGCTAAGGTTGCATTCGCAAATCGAAATAGACTTTTTGCCTATTGACCATCTTTTGGTTCTGCTGCTGCAGGTTCTTCGGCTGGATTTTCTGAAGCTGGGGCTTCTGACGCTGGGCGACGCGGACGAACCGCTTCACCATCCCGACGGTTCTGCTGCTGCAATCGTCCTTGCCCTGGCCCCCCCATGCGATCTCTCATACGCTGGAGCGACTTCATCTCTTCAGCATCGATAGCGCCATCTTGGTTTGTGTCAATCATTTCGAGCCTTGGCATCATTTGCGGCGGGATTTCGTCACCTTCCAACTTTCCATCTTTGTTCGTATCCCGCTGTTCAAACATTCGCTTCAGAAATTCTTCACCCGCCATGCCTCCGCCAGGGCCGCCAGCTCCAGGTCGTCCAGCTCCAGGTTGTCCAGCTCCTGGGTTTCCATTAGGACCAACTGCGGCACCTCTTCCACCTGGGAAACCTTCTGGCATGCGGGGACGCATTTCCTCGGTGGACAACACTCCGTCACCATCTTTGTCGAGAGTCAACAGAGACTTAGCAGCATTCTCAATTTCGGAAGCTGAAAGCGTGCCATCTTTGTCTGTATCTAAAGCGATCATCAAAGGTGGAACCATCATCGGACCGCCAGGCATTCCAGGACGCATGCCCGTTGGGTCACCTTCTCCTCGCCGATTGAAAAGGCCAGGTCGATCTTGAGCCGGACGTTCTTCGCCTGGGCGGCCACCGCGCTGAAAACGCTCGCCCCCCCCTTGCCGCAAGGCTGGACGATCGCCTTCGGCAGATTTATCCCCCTCCTCTTGAGCGCTTATGCTGCCGGCAGAAGTCAAAATCATTAGTCCGGCTACAATCGGGGTAGCCAAGCGTCGTAAGGAAATTTCTTGCAAACGCTGGCGAAATAGGTTCGCTGTGCTCTTGGGGCTTTTGGTGCTCTTGGGTTCGGACATAATTTTTTTTCTCCGTTGATGATAAAAGCGCGGATGATAGAGGCTCGCGTGCTGACAACAGGCAGTTTTGTCAGGCCATTCTTCGTGCACCATGGGGGGTGGCCAAGCGGTTCCCGCTCAACTTTTTCTATCGCTTATCCATTCAAACCGTACGATGGTAGAAGACAACTGGCGTGGCTGCCTGAGGAAAATACCGACATTCGATCTTGGATATCCACAAGCGTTCCGAAATAATTGTTAGTAATTTCCAATTGCACGCGATATAACTTCGCGGGTGAATCTAACGAACTAGCCTGAGTGGGTGGGTAATGGGTTCTGGTTCTGCTTCAAGCGACCCGAAAAACGCCAAATCGGAGAATCATTCCGGTCTGGAATCCCCCGTGCCCACTGATTCGCTCAGCGACGAACAAGAATTGCAATTGTTGCATCAGCAAGGGGTTGCCGGACTGGCAATTCTTTTTGAACGCTATCGTTCACGATTGGAAAAAATCGTGGAGTTCAGGATGGATGAGCGAATTAAACGTCGGGTCGATCCTGCCGACGTGCTCCAAGAAGCCTTTATGGAACTTTCGGCACGGTTAGCGGAATTCTTGGAGAGGCCCAGTGTTTCTGTATTTATTTGGATGCGACAAAAAACAGTTCAGAACTTGATCGACTTGCAGCGCGAGCATTTTCGCGGCAAACGCGATCCCAATAAAGAACTGGTGCAGGCGCCAAACTGGAATAGCAACGAAACTGGTCTATCGATCAACGCCTTTCTCGCAGCCAGTATGACTAGCCCCAGTCAACACATCATCAAGAGCGAAGAAGTGCTAAAGCTTCAATCCGCCATACAAATGCTCAACGAGCTTGATCGTGAAGTGATTGCCTTGAGGCATTTTGAGCAATTGACCAATATTCAAGTCGCCGAAGTACTGAATCTGTCACCCACAGCAGCCAGCAATCGGTATATACGGGCTATTTCACGACTGAGTGAGAGTCTGACGGAAGAGTCTGGTAGCCAAGGAAAGAATTGAGCCATGTCTTCGGAAGCCCAACCGTCGATCGATATCTTGGTAGAAGAGTATTCGATGCTTCTGCGACAGGGCACAGTCGTTTCGGTCGAAGATTTTGTGTCGCGTCATCCTCAGCAGTCGGAAGCACTTCGAAAACTGCTTATGGTGGTCGATATGGTGGAACGAGCGGCGCTGCAAGTCGCTTCAAACTCCGGTGCCCCTAGCGATATCAAATTTCGAGAATTCGAAAACGATATTCCCCACAGCTTCGGCGATTTCGAGATTGTGCGAGAGTTGGGGCGTGGAGGGATGGGAATTGTCTACGTTGCCAAACAACGCTCGCTTAAACGCCTAGTCGCCTTAAAAGTCTTGCCGAGTAGCGGACCGCAGGCAATCAAAAATCGACAAAGGTTTCGTCGCGAAGCAGAATCTGCCGCATCGCTGCATCATACAAATATCGTGCCTGTCTTCGGCATCGGTGAGCAAGATGGCATATTGTTTTACGCCATGCAGTTAATCGATGGTGTGCCGCTCAATCATGTCTTGGATTATTTGCAGAGCAGCAAATCGGCCATCGAGGATGAGAGAAATCATATCGCGATAGAGCATCATTCGCCACAGTTAATTCCTGCGCAGGCGGCTATCAAATTGTTTCAATCCGACGCTCGCGATATGACGGACTTTATCTACCATGCAAATGCGTCTCAGGGTGATTCAACAGAACGTGTCAAGCAAACTTCGGTAGAGTCAAAAAAAACCAAGTTTCTTGCATCGACAGTAACTATGGAACAAGGAGGAAAGCAAGCTTGGGTGGCAAATACGTTAAGTTCTGAGGTAGAGCCTCTGCAATCGCCCCCCATTTCCCAGGTGGAGAATGATCTCAGCCCACGCAGCAAGACGAACTCGACTCAAGACAGTGGGGCGAGCCATAAATCGTTGGAGCTCAATACCAACTACTTTCGAAATATTTCTAGGTTGGTTGCTTCCGCCGCAAACGCTTTGCAATACGCGCATCAACAAGGTATTTTGCACCGAGATATCAAGCCAGGAAATTTATTGCTGGATCGAGATGCAACACTTTGGATTTCCGATTTCGGTTTGGCACGACCCACAGATATAACCAATGTGACTCAAACTGGTGAGATTGTCGGTACATTGCGATATATGGCGCCAGAGCAATTTCAGGGTCAAGCCGATCAGCGCACAGATATTTATTCGCTCGGCTTAACGCTTTTCGAACTGCTCACTCTGCAACCCGCTGTCGAATTTGCTCAGGGAAAGCTGAAATATTGCAATTCGATTTCGGGAGAGTTGCAGCCGAGCTTTGCAAGGCATCCTAACGTACCGCGCGATCTTCAGACGATATGCCTAAAGGCTTGTGCTCATGATGCATCGCAGCGGTATCAACATGCCCGCGAATTGGAAGAAGATCTGCGACGATTCTTGGACGACCGGCCGATTCTGGCACGTCGCGTTACACCGATCGAGAGATTCATTCGCTGGTCGCGACGCAATCCAGCTCTAGCGGGTTTTATGGGGCTATCAGCCAGCCTTTTGATTTTAATTCTCATTTTACAAGCGATTTCGAATCGAGAGAAACAGCAAAACATTGCCAAGATTCAGGAGGAGTATCTACGGGCGGAAGAAAATGTGAAGCAAAAAACGGAGGCACTCGAGGACGCGCGGGTTGCCACGCAGCGGGCAGAAAACAATCTGCAGTTAGCCATGGAGGCATTCGATAAGGTCGTTACCAATATCAGTTCTCGCGGGCTAAACATGAATTCCATCACGGAGATTGATGGAGAAAGCGAATTGGTATCATTCGCAGATGCGGAGTTAAATTCGGCAGATATCGAATTGTTAGATACATTGATTTCTTTTTTTGATCGTTTCGCTCAAGAGAATGGCACGAATCTAAAACTGCAGGCGGCAGTCGCTAGCCGACGCGTGGGCGATATTCAGTTTCATTTGGGCAGGCTGCCCGAAGCTGAGAAGTCGTATCGCAAATCTTTGGAATATTATGAGGCTGCCGTCGTCAATGAAGAAGATGTCTCCAAAGATTTGGCGATTGTCGAGGTGTATACCCAGGTGGTACAGGTTAATGCTCGGCAAGGAAATATGGCCATCGCTTTGGCAACACAACAAAAAGCTCGACAAATTCTAGAGCGAAATCAGCGATTAAAGAACAGTGAAAAGGGGAAGTATGCGTTGGCGGTTCTACTCAATAACACCGCTTCTTCGGGACTGCGGATGGGAACCGATCTAAGGCTTCGTTCGCGACCCAACTTGTTCCCTCCTTTTCGACCCGCAATTGCCGGAGAGGCTCCTCCTAATGCCCAGCCACCGGCTGCTGCGATGCGCATGAAACAGGAAATCGAAGCGAATCGGGAAGCGAGAAAAATTCTTTCCGAACTAGTCAAAGATAATCCTCAAACAGAGGCTTATCAAATTACCCTCGCCCAAAACTATCGTGATGAAGTGCGAATCGCGCGATTTTTGCGAGACCCAGCACAAGGCGATACAGCGATCGCAGAGGCCATTCGGATTCTCCAAGAATTGCGAGCAAAAAATCCAGATTCACTTCTGGTTCAGTATCAGTTAGCCGAGACTTTGGGAACACCTGTCTCGGGTAAGCCGGTTGAATACCAGCGGCTCAATGAGGCCTTGAGGATTTGTGATAGACTCATCGAACTTCAACCGAACATTCCTGAGTATAGAGCTCTACGCGGGAGTCTGTTGGTGCGTCAGGCTGGGTTGCGATTTGCCAATGGAAAAAGAGATGAGGCTGAAGAGTTACTGCAAGAAGCTATTGAATATCAGAAATCGCTGGCTGAACAATTTCCCGATGTGTTCATTTACCAAATTACATATGCTCAGAGCCTACAAATGCACGCAAATTATCTGGTCGAGCGGGGCGATAGAAAGAGAGCACTAGCGAAAATCGAATTAGCCATTCGTTCCTTGGAAAAAATTCGCAAGAATCAGACGCAACCCTTTATGCTACAGAATGTGATCAATCGATTAATGGAAACCCGAAATTCCATGATGTCTAGCGAGACGAATCGAGAATAAAAGCCTATCTGGAAATCGCGGCTAACGCCGTCGGCTGATGGTTTTCGGATTAGCTCGAAGCGAAACTCGAAGCAGGGCTTGGATTAGGAATGGGGATCGGTTACTTTGAAGCGAGATTTTTTTCATCGATGCGGGGGGTAAGTGACTATGGCAGGTGCGAGTCTACTAGCACTTTTTGATGATATCGTCGCGATCCTTGACGACGTCGCGTCGATGAGCAAGGTAGCTCTCCAGAAAACGGCAGGCGTTGTTGGCGATGATTTGGCTCTTAATGCAAAACAAATTATGGGCGTACGAGTCAATCGCGAACTGCCCATTGTTTGGGCGGTTGCTAAAGGTTCGATGATTAACAAAGTCATCTTGGTGCCCGCCGCATTGCTCATAAGCTATTTTCTAAAATGGCTCGTTGCTCCGCTGCTGATGATCGGTGGACTTTATCTTTGCTTTGAAGGTGTAGAAAAACTTTTGCACAAATGGCTGCATCCAGAAGATCATAGCAAAGATCATCCGGTAGAAGGTAAAGCCGTTCAGGCCATCAACGCGTCAAATGATGAGCTCGATGAGAAACAAAAGATTCGGGGGGCAATTCGAACCGACTTCATTTTATCGGCTGAGATTATAGTGATCGCGTTGGGTACCATGGAATCGCAATCGATCGGCATGCAAGCTCTTGTACTGAGCACGATTGCCGTCTTGATGACAGTTGGAGTGTATGGGCTGGTTGCAGCTATCCTCAAAATCGATGATCTGGGTATTTGGATGCAGATGCGCGAGGGGACAACTTCCGGAATCAAGTTTCAACAGAAACTGGGACGGATGTTGGTGGCCATTGCACCTTATCTAATGCGTTTCTTAGCAGTGGCTGGCACAGCAGCGATGTTTTTAGTCGGTGGAGGAATCGTCGTACATGGAATACCACCCTTGCATCACTGGATGGAACATACGTTCGAACCTTTGCATCATGTTGCCTTGGTTGGCGGATTTGCCTACTGGTTCGCAGAAACGCTGTTCAATCTCGTCATTGGTGTTGGCGCAGGATTGATCCTTGTGCTGCTTCTCAATTCGGGGCGAAAATTACTTAGTCGCAAGCATGCCAAGTGAAAGTTTCCTCTCGGTATATATACCGCGGTGTCAGATGGCTTCGGCCGCTGGGAGGAAAGCTAGATGGGCTTTTGAACGGAGCCTAGCCGTAAACGCTGAATTCGTAGCATGAGCGGTAAACAAACGCTGCCGCTCCAATAAAAAACGCGTGACGGCATCCATTATGGCGAATGCTGCGTCACGCATTGGGTTGTGATTTGCCCACAAAAAGTATGAGGCTGTTTACGATTGTCCAAAACTCTCTTCGGCCTACTGGCCAAAACCGTTGTCCCCACAACAATAGGTTCAGCTTAATCCAAATGCTTTTTGCATTTGTTGTCGCACAAGCGTGAGGCGTTCCAGTCCACCTCCAGAAACTTCGGCAGTAGCCCAGCCAGTGAATCCAATTTCGTCAAGACCTTTGCGAACTTCATCCCACGGGACATCGTCTTCGGCTGAGGTAATGTCCACGAATTTATTCTTAGCGCGACTAAAGCCCTTCACATCGAGCTTAACGGCTCGGCGGCCGAAAGCTTTGAGCCATTCCCTTGGTTGCCCATACTTCCAGTGATTACCGATATCGTAGTACATGCCTACCCAGTTGCTGTTGAAGCTGTCGACGAATCGAATGAATCGATCGGCCGACTGCTCTGGAGGAGCATCGTGGTCATAGTGCATTTTGTTCCAAACGTTCTCAAATAAGATCATTTGACCCAGCGAGGCAGCGAGCGGAAGCAGCGACTTGATTTGTTCGCTGGCTCGAGCCTCGATTTCGCTTTCCGGTCCGTCATCACCATGGCCGACAACGATGAGCACGCCGCTTCCACCGACTGCATGGGATACGCGAAGGCAATGCTCGATATTAGATCTCCCTTTAAGTCTTTCCGCTTCCTTCGCACTAGTTAGTCGCTGTGACCAGTGTTCATGATTGATTGCGTTATGGGCAAAGACTCCTGATTCCAAGACGGCCTGGCGTGCTTGTTCGGTCGTGAACGCGCCAGCTTCATCGAAGTCTACCCCATCGAAACCGGCCGCAGCCGCGAGCTTTAGTCTTTCCGTCAGAGTTAGATCTTTATCGCCCTCCTTGCGAGTGATCATTCCAAGTTTGCATGAAAGCAAAATTCGTTTGCCACTGGGAGGAACGATGACCTGCGAAACTGCCGGTTTTGTTTCTTCAGCTCGAGTGGAACTGGTTAGACCTGTGGCGGTTACCGCCGCAGCGCCAAGTCCCAAGAAATGGCGACGGCCCAATATAGATTCAGGTAGAGGCATGCAGAAACCTTCGAACAATTTAGGGTGGAGGATAAAGCAAGGGAAAATAGGCAGGGTATGGTTAAGTATGACCGCTCTTCGGCGTGACGCAAGAATAATCTTTCTTCCATCCCGTAGGGAATCGCTACCGACCTGCAGAAAACAGCCAAGTCAGCGAAAGACGGATCTAGGGGCGAGTCACCAATTTTATTGCAAACCGTTCACGGTCAACTTCGAGGCGCCGAGCGTATTGAAATTCTGTGGTTGGTTTCCATTGGCGCTTGCTGGAGCGGGTTTTTGCAAGTACTCAGGAAGGCTGATTTGTTCAAAGAATTTCAGGTTGGGAGAGGCACTTGCTTTGGCCAAATAGCTTTCAACCGACTCATCTCGAGAAACCATAATCATTCCCGGTATATTGCTTGCGCCTGATTGCCAAATCGTTTGACCTTTATACTGAACCGCCAGGTTGCTGGCGTACGATTGCACTACGTGCGAGCCAGCCAAGTGGTACGAGACCGCTTCTTGTTTGGGGCCAGTGACAGATGCGACGATTTGGACCTCGGCATTGGCAGAGATCTTCAAGCCGATCTTACCGATCGATTTTTCCAAGCCTGATTTCACTTCTGCCATGTATTGTTGTGGGACACCATTGAGATTCACGCTGACCGCAGCACCAGGGCGCACCACAAATAGATCCGACTTTTTCCTCGCGGCATCGAACATGGCGAGTGCGGCCGGAGTTGGCAGTTTGGTCGGGAATAGTAAGCCACCAGCGTCGGAGTTACAGCAAAGAAACGCATATTCGCCGTGCGTGGAGGTGGCGTGCACATCCAAGAGTGTCCAGAGCTGAATTCTGGTAGGCCAATGGATCAGCACTCGATTGTCGAACAAAACATATTCCTCATCAGGGAACGCAAAAGCATTGCCAACGTTGGCACCTGGGAATGTAAGTTCTTGGATCCATTCCTTCTTTTCAACATCGAGGATCAAGACTCGGTCCCAAGCTCCCAACGCAAGCTTTTTACCTGAGGGGCTGAAGGCAACTTTGGGCCAAGGCAGGTGTCCCTTATCCTGAATTGAAATCTGGCCGAGTACTTCACCTGTATCGGTCTTCATGACAATTATTTGGCCTGAATGAACAAAGGTCATCAAGCTCTGGTCCGAGTTGCAACTAAAGGTCGGAGCTTCACCCAATTGCGCATGCCATTTGGGGACGCGACTCGACGCGTCAAAACAGGCTAAATGTCCTTTAACGCTGCAAAGCAAAATCGAATTCGTTGGGAGAGCGATTGCATGAGCGATATTCGCCGCTTGTGGATCTGCTTGGCGTCCTCCTTTAGAATCGGTTTGTAGATCGCCTTGGAAAGGTTGCCAAGATTCTCCCTGCGTTACCTTCTTTCCTTTGATCGTCCATTCTTGCAATGTGCTTGGACCGTCCGTCTTATCATCTAAGCCTAACATCAAAACTGTCGTTCCATCGTTCAAGAGGCAGAGCGGTTTCATGTTGGCTTCGATCGCTTCCGAGGAAACCATTTTTCCCGTCGCAAGATCGCCAATGGCCAACCGCGTAAGTGGAGTTGGAATCGAGAAACTAGTGGTGTAACCGATGGCCACTTTCTTCGCGGACAGGTTCACTGCCAGGGGGTGAATATTTTCAAAAAAGTGGCCCTTCTTAGGCAAGGGAATCTTCTTGGGTTCGAAGCCAATGCCAGCGTTGTCGGAAATCTTTATTTCCCAACGATCACCACCAAGAATTTCGATCGTTTCAACTTCAGACCAATCGATCGAACCGCTGCGAGTTTTGCTCGGTTTCTCACTCTTGGTGCTCGGTGTTGCGTCCGCTGCGGAGTCCTCTTCCTCCATCTCGCTAAATGGATTGGCTGCTTCCATGCCTTCAAGAAAGGCCTGATCTTTTTCTGAAAGTTTTGCGATGGGAATCGTTAATTTACTCCCATCCTCTTTCTCCAAAATGACTTTGGTGCCTTTCATTTCAATAAATTTGGCGGTTACTTTGAATTTCCCCGTCGTGTCGGTCCAAACACGCGTTTCATCGGCCAGTAAACGGAACGAAGAAAAAGAAAGAGACATCACAAGGAGGAAGAGGAATTTGATGTTCCGGTCCATAATCACTACAACTCGCTCAAATAATGAGTGCGAATGAATAAACGAATGCTTGGAGCCAAAAAATCTTGGCGTCGCTGTAAAGCAAAACTGGCATGAGCGTTCTATCGAATGCGTTTCAGGAACTGCTCGTTTGCACGAAGGGTTAATTGTAACGAAATTTTGACGGAGAAAAGATTGGCAAATGGAATTCGCTATTACGTTTTTTTAACAATTTGAGGCGGTTTTGATGTTTCTTCGCGAAAAAACGATGAAATTCTCCAAGCTTACCGCCCATTGGATCAATATTTGCGACCTGAAAATGTATTGCTGGGTGGCCGCTTGTACCTGTGAAAAATGATCCTTTTTGAAGGCTGTTGAGGCGGTTAATCGTCGCGATCGGTCAGTTCGATGCAAACACATTCTTCGTCGTTGCGCACATACATTCTCCCATTAGCAAACGCAGGTTGGCACCAAACAACCGATCGGCCAAATGCGGAGTTGGTTGGTTCCAAGATTTTGGCTCGATCGATTTCGCGGAACCCTTGAGCATCGATTTTGCCGAGGATCAATTCGCCAGTTTCTGCAAAGAGGTAAAAAACGTCTTCGTTCTTGACGAGAAATGCAGTGGCCGAATTGAGTGGGCGTTTACCAAGGGGTTGGGTAGTTTCCCACAGTCGCTGACCGGATGGGATTTGAACGGCTGCGAATTCTCCTGTCTCGTGGAATCCATACATGATATCCCCATCGAGAAATGGTTGGACGTTGACAGGTGAAAAGCCTTTTTTGGCGGCATCGCGCCAAAGCACTTTGGCGGCTGGTTTTTGTGAATCCAATTCGAGCATCAAGGTGCGTTTAGCGAAGCCTCCCACGAAAAGATATTTATCTGAGTGAACGGGCATCATGATGATAGAACCGTTGTTAGCATTGTATTCTTCTGTCCAAAATTCTTTTCCATTTTCAGGATCGACGGCAGCTATCCAATTCGGGCTCATCAGAATGAGTTGGCGTGTGTTGGCAGCTTGGATAATCACCGGGGGAGAGTATCCTTGTTCGGTCGCGGTACCGTAACGCCACAATTCTTCACCTGTCGTTTTATGGAAAGCCACGGTATGCGTTCCTTCTCCACCAACAAGACATATCAATTTTTCTCCATCGATAAGCGGGTGGCTTGCGTAGCCCCAGATTGCGGACTTCGTGCGATATTTGTCTTTCAGTGAGTGAGACCAGATGATTTTGCCCGTTTCTCTCTGGAAGCACCACAAATGTCCC
This sequence comes from Pirellulaceae bacterium, assembly GCA_044359485.1. Classification (GTDB taxonomy): domain Bacteria; phylum Planctomycetota; class Planctomycetia; order Pirellulales; family Pirellulaceae; genus JAFLCP01. Next base: position 18,348 of record JBIKMB010000008.1, read on the forward strand.
TCGGCGCCTAAAGCATAGACAAACTCTCCATCCACGGCCGGTGTGCAGCGGGGGCCAGCGGGATAAGAGATTGAATAGGTGACCGGATATTCGTGCTTCCAAATGATTTTGCCGTCGTTAGCATCCAGACAAAGCACGCGTTCCTTGCCTGTAAATTCTGCTCGTGAAAAGTTATCGGTACGAACTTGGTCATGGGTAACGTAATCGGTGAGATAAAGTCGATTTCCGACAACGGCAGGTCCCGAATACCCTCCGGCCACCGGCACTTTCCAAACACTCTTGGGGCCCCCGTCGGGAAACTTCGTGAGTGCGTTGGGACATGACCATCGATTATCGCGAGTCGGGCCCAACCAATGCGGCCAATCTTCGGAATAAGTGATATCCGCAAATAGGCTCGTCAATAGAAGAAAAAAGAACACCAACCGCGGTTTAAATAATAACTTGCTGGGCATCGAGCCATTGACCTCATGAATGTATTTTTTCTGCTGCACAGTCATCACAAGATGGCTCAACCATTTCTGTGCTGTGCGCAAATTATCATCAAAATATTTACGCCGACAGAATCATTATCGCGTCGAAGATTCCGGCTTCCAAGTACACGATTCCTCAAATGGATAAAGCGGTCGTCTTCGCTGGACGAAAGGGAATGAAAACAAATCGGCGCTGGTGGATCCGGGCGTATTGACTCGAATGAACTCGTCACATACTTCTTGATAGGCGGCTACAGGAGCGTGGACGCCCTTGGCAACTAAGATCCGAAAACTAAGTGGATCCAAACCACAACTTCTCATTTGTTCCAAACTGAAAGGGACCATTCGTTTGCTAGTGATCAGCAGCGTGAGTTCCCCCTGATGAGTTTTTACCACCACTGAGGAACCTTGATCAAAATCCATGATCCCTCCATGTCTTGGCAATGTTTCTTGAAATTTTCCATCATGAACTGAGATGATATCCACGGTTAACTCTAAAGGTTCACCATGGAGCGAATCAGATTTTCCGCCGAGTTTTACTGCTACCTGGTTCCCTACGCCCTTCTCAACACACTGTGTGACAACCTTCGGATCGTAAATGCATACAAAAGATTTACCAACTGAATTTGATTTTTCCATAAGAGCTTGCGCTAATGTAGTACCATCAGCGGCCGAACCTCCTCCGACATTATCTCCCATGTCGAGCAAGCAGTATCGTTTATCAGGATGGCTCGTCACGATTTGAATTGCTTCGGTTGTGGAAATCAGCACGCCTTGCAAATCACTTCGCTTTTGCCACATCGCTGCCGCTAGCTCATCGGCGGCTTGTTGAGCCAGCGTCTCATTTCCGTCAGTGATGGCTAATGCGGCAGCGCCCATTTTGGGCACATCGGAATAAGGGAAACCTAGAAAAATACTGTTGGAGAGCATATGCGCTTCTTGTCTTTGCCTATCCGCTTGGCGAAATAGGCTGGCGAGTGGTTCGGCAGATGTCAATTGCCGTTCGATATTGATCACTAAAGATGGAAAGCTAGCCCGCATGATCGGCCTAATGTTTCCACGGAGCGTTTGCAGCAGCATGTTAGCAGCTTCTTCTCCTCGCTGTCTTTGATCGAGATGTGGATTGGTGCGATAAGCGATTAGAGCCGTGCATGCCTCCACCATTCGCTGGGAAAGATTGGCATGTGGATCTAGTGTGGCGATCATAGGTACTCGCTCTCCAATTGCCGAGCGAACGAGAGTCAGCCAATCTCCGTCGGCATCCGGAAAATCTTCTGCAACAGCGGCACCATGCGCTGCGATAAGCAGACCATCCAGAGGGGGTGTATTGTCGATTGCCTGTAAAATGCGTTCGGTCAGAGCGACGAAACTGCTTTTTTCAATAGGTCCAGCTGGAGTTGCCCGATAGACAACCAACGGTACCAGCTCAATATTTAGATCGGTTGTGTGCCGTAGTGTGCTGATAAATCCACCGATCTCATGGTGGCTCTCGGAAAGCTTTTGCAAAATGGAATCGCCCTCCAAAAACAAATCGGCTCGAAAGTTCGCGAGCATTGTTTTTTTGGCGACAAATGTATTTGACTCGTGCAAGAAGCCTAGAATACCTATTCGCATTGCAATTCGTGCCTCACTCCAAACCCAGTGGTGTTGCTTCCAGCGAGCGCAGCATTAACAATACACAAGCTGGTAGGCGGTCGCCCGAATAGAGCGATGTGTGAGTATGCCCTACCAAAGTGCAAAGAACAACCTTACCCGCCATAACATTCTCTCCGATCACTAGGTTCTATGCGATACACCCTTTCTGATATTCGTGCTCAGCTTTACGCGGCAGTGGTTTGCGATGCGTTAGACCAAGTCGGTTTGTTTCACCAATCGCCCAGAGTGTCTCTACCCTTACATACCTCGGTTGAGCTTCAGGCTGTGCTGGTCGGCCGCTGCAAAACGACTTTGTGGGCTGATATGGCACATCAAGATCCAGATCCTTACGCCTTGGAATTAAAGGCGGTCGATAGCTGTCAACCGGATGATGTATTAATTGCGGCAGCAGGTGGCTCCATGCGGTCCGGTATTTGGGGAGAATTATTGACCACAGCCGCTAAAAATCGAGGCTGTATCGGCGCGATTGTGGACGGAGCGATTCGCGATGTGGCGAAAATTTCCGCCATGAATTTTCCTGTTTTTGCAAAAGGCCGATGCCTTTTCGACAGTCTCAATCGCCAGCGCGTGATCGATTTAGACGTTCCAGTTGAGATCGATCAGGTTATTTTTAATCCCGGTGATCTGGTGATCGCGGATGCTGATGGTGTTGCGGTGATACCGCAGCATGTAGAGGACAAGGTTCTTGAACTCGCCTTTGCCAAAGTGCAAGGAGAAAACAAAGTTCGAGACGCTATACGCCAGGGGATGTCGGCTGTCGAAGCCTATCGTACGTTCGGCGTTCTCTGAGATTTTTAGAAGTAAGGAACTCTCTGATGGCTGGATCTATTTCGCGCCGAGAATGGCTTCAAACGTCGCTGGCGGCAAGCGGTTCACTGGCAACATTACCTGCATGGCCGATGTTGGCCCATGGCAATCCTAGCGGTAAGAAACGAGTTGCGGGGATTGTCACGATCTACCGTTATAATTCCCATGCCGATGTTATCTTGGGAAAGATCCTTGAGGGTTGGAAACAAGATGGAGGCCCGGGGCCGCAACTCGAACTGGTCTCCCTGTACGTCGATCAATTTCCTGCTGATGACATGTCGCGTTCCTTGGCAGAAAAGTTTGGCTTCCGCATGTGCGATACTATCGAAGATGCGCTTACTTTGGGCGGTAATCAGCTCGCGGTTGATGGAGTGATATCTATCGGCGAACATGGCGATTATCCCTGGAATGAAAAAGAACAACATCTCTATCCACGACGCCGCTTTTTTTCTGGCATTGCTGATATCTTTGAAAAGTTTGGAACGGTCGTACCAGTCTTCAATGACAAGCATCCAGGGCCCCAATGGGAAGATGCGCTGTGGATGTATCGCCGCGCTCAAGAATTAAACATTCCCTGGATGGCAGGCTCTTCACTCCCCGTCAGTTATCGCCAACCCGATTTAACCTTGCCTTGGAAAGAAAATATTTCGGCCTGCGTTGCCATTGGCTATTCGGGACTTGATATCTATGGATTTCACACGCTCGATTTTATGCAATGTTTGCTCGAGCGGAGGAAAGGTGGCGAGCAGGGAGTTGATTGGGTCCAATGTCTCCCCACAGATAAAATCGCAGAGTACATCGCGGAGGGATGGATCGATTCTCAGTTGTTGGATGAAGCGTTGAAAGTCACCAGTGGTGATCTAAAAAAACTTCTTGAATCTCCCCCGGCCGATGGCGCACTGTTTATGATTCAGTATCGAGATGGGCTCAAGGTACCCGCGCTCATGCTATCGGGAAATGCGCAGGCGATCGGCGCAGCCATTCGCACGCAAGGCGGCCAGGTCCTCGCAACTCGCACCGAGGAGAGACCCGATCCTCGTCATCCCCATTTCGCTTATTTGCTTAAGGGGATTGAGAAAATGTTCTTTTCAGGGAAGCCGAGCTATCCGGTCCAACGCACGATGTTGACAGCGGGTATGCTGGATCGGCTCTTGACTTCGCGACACCAAAATAACATTCGTCTGAATACACCCGAACTCGCCATCGCCTATGAGCCGGTCGATTACGGTTACGCTCCCCATATAGAACTGTGACATCCATGAAATTTTGGCTTACCGTTACAAACATTCTTTTGCGTGGTCAGCCGGCATGGTTTGCTGTGACCATATTTTTGTTCCAATCCGTGGTTCAAGGTCAAGTGTTGGAGCAAATGAAGTATAATCACGAAGGTTTGGTGGTGGACCTCGGGGTTGGCTTATGGGCTTGGCCCATTCCAATGGATGCCGATGGAGATGGCGATTGGGATCTTTTCGTTTCGTGTCCAGATAAGCCTTCCAATGGAATTTGGTTTTTCGAAAATGTGGATGGCGACACCGCAAAAAATCCACTTCCCATTTTTCGACCGGGCCGAAAGATCAGCAGCACTGTGCATTATGTGATGCCGAGCTACATCGGTGATCAAGTTCGAGTGATGAGCCCGGGCATCGAGTATGTGGACTTTGTCAAAACGGGCACCGAGGCCAAAAAGTCATTGCCTATATCTGCGAAGTTCTACAAACCGCAAGGGACGCAACCGAAAGGCCCCAAGGTTCGACACAATCAATGGAGATACACAGATTACGACGGCGATGAGAAATTGGATTTGGTCGTGGGCATCGAGGACTGGAGTTATTACGGGTGGGATGATGCTTGGGACGAAAGAGGTGACTGGACGAACGGGCCGTTGCACGGTTTCGTCTTAATTTTCCAAAACATCGGTTCGCTCACAGACCCAAAATACGCTGAGCCGTTTCGATTGCAAGCCGATGGCCAGACGCTGGATGTTTTCGGCTGTCCTTCTCCCAATTTTGTTGACTTCGATCACGATGGTGATCTCGATCTGTTGTGTGGAGAGTTTTTAGATCAATTCACCTACTTTGAGAATATCGGGACCAGAAGCTCACCGAAGTATGGCCGTGGGGAACGCGTTCAGACAGAGGGCATGCGAAATTTGAGTATGGATTTACAAATGATCGTGCCTGTAGCACTCGATTGGAATAAAGATGGGCATTGCGATTTGATCGTTGGGGATGAAGATGGCAGAGTGGCATGGATTAAAAACAGCGGTCGTCTTGATGCACGGCGGGTACCGTTGTTTGAAGAGCCAATCTATTTCAAGCAACAAGCTGATACGCTCAAATGCGGTGCTCTAGCGACACCCTTCCCGTTTGATTGGGATCATGACGGGGACACGGATATCCTCGCCGGGAATACGGCGGGTTATATCGAGTGGTTTGAAAATCTTGGGCGAAATGAAGGGGGAGCACTTCGCTGGAACGCACCGGTGCGACTGCAGGTTGACGGGCGTCCGTTTCGTATCATGGCAGGCCCCAATGGCAGCATTCAAGGACCTGCGGAAGCCAAGTGGGGCTACACAACATTTACCATATGCGATTGGGATCATGATGAACTTCCAGACATTGTATTTAATTCCATTTGGGGAAAAATTCAGTGGCTAAAAAATATCGGAAGTTTGGGTGAGCCCAAACTCGCTGAACCTCAGTCGGTTGAAGTCGCCTGGCAAGGGAATGTTCCCAAGCCGCAATGGACATGGTGGAAGACGGCCGATGCCGAACTGGTGACGCAGTGGAGGACCACGCCCATCGGAATCGACTGGGATCAGGATGGCAGGATGGATCTGGTGGTGCTCGATCCCGAGGGTTATCCAGCGCTTTACCGTCGTCGCTCTGAGGATGAACGCCTTGCGCCGCCGGAACGTATTTTTGTCGATGTGGCCGGGGAACCGCTCCGTTTTAACGATCGAATCGCCGGCGGAAGTGGAAGAAGAAAATGGTGCTTTACTGATTGGGATCGAGACGGCAACCTGGATATCTTGCTGAATTCGCAAAACGCAGATCTATGGAAAGGGCTGGGGAAACACGAGGGAAAATGGCGTTTCCAGCACGTCGGTAAACTTGCACCACAGAATATCGAAGGGCATGATGTCAGCCCCTCAACGGCCGATTTTGACGCGGATGGCTGGGCCGATTTTCTGGGTGGAGCCGAAGATGGACGGTTTTACTATCTTCGCAATCCCAATGCTCCAAAGTAATCTATAGTATTGAAACAAACGTTCTTAACCCCTTCCTTTGGCTGGACAGCTTCCCATGACTCATTCGATCGAAGCGATCGGAATCTTCGAGGTCTCAGGTTTTACGCCTGCGATGGTTGGGCTCGATGCCATGGAAAAAGGGGCTCAAATTCGCGTGATCCAGGCTGAACTGAACGATTTTCTGGGGACGGTCATCAAGATTGAAGGAAGTGTTGCCAGCGTGCGATCGGCACTTGCTGCCGGAGAACAAGCGGCGCAACGCATGGGAGCTAAACCGATTGTTTCGATGCTCCCAAGACCTGATGGCGAGGCTTTGTCCAAAGGCATCATGAGCAAACAAGAACGCAGCCCATTACTTGACCAAAATGTTGTTTTAGATATCCACACAGAAACTTCGCCGGCTAGTCAGAGCGGCAGTGAGCTTCAGGAGATTACGATGAGTTCGAATGCACTTGCGTTGGGTTTCATTGAAACTCAAGGATTTACAGCGGTGTTTGAAGCGATCGATGCCGCGTGCAAATCGGCCAATGTCGAAGTAGTTGCCAAAGAAAAGTTGGGTGGGGGGTATATCACGGTGGTCATTCGTGGCGATGTAGCCGCTGTGTCCGCCGCGATCGAGTCTGGAAAGTCTAAGGTGGAAGGACTCGGGAAATTGATCGCTGCCCATGTCATCGCCCGACCCAGCGCTCAAGTCATGAGTTTGTTACCCAAGTAACTTGGGCTCGTATACGAACATCGATGGCTCATTGAAAAACAATGAGCTCATCAGCTAGAGTATGTGGTTTAGACGCAACAAAAAAACACCCGCCGATTTTTCGACGGGTGTTTTGCTTCTTGTCAATCCTTCGGGCTTGGTGTCTTACGGTGACACACCAGCTTGTCGCTCTTCCTCTTCTTCGCGGATTAGGATTCGAGGCGTCACGGTCATCATAAAGGTGTTGGTTTCGCGTCCGATACCGACGTTCTTGAACAATCGATTGATGTAAGGAATCTTGCTGAGCATCGGAACACCGCGTTCGATTCGGTTTTCACGCAATCGTTTGATACCACCTAGCAAGATCGTACCACCGTCGGGAACATTCACCGAAGTTGTCACGCTGGTGAAGGCGAGTTCAGGCTGCTGAACTGTAGTGCCTTCAACCACATCTTCTTCGTCTTCGCGATCGATGATGTTACCGTCTGCATCCTTGACCACCGTACCGGAGTTCGATGTTCTACGACCTTCGAAGGTAAAGGTTCGCACCTCGCCGATTCGGCTGAAGTTTGGCAGCAGGGTCAAGCGAACGAATTGCTTATCAGGCGAAACTACCGCTTGAACATTCAACTGTGTACCTTCATTGAGCACCACAATGATTGGCTGCTGTGCGACAGCGAAGTCACCAACCACAGGTACCAAGCCGACCACGAATGGGCGTTGTGTCTGGTCTGTTATCGTCGCAAACTGACCGTCGTACAAGGTAACTTTGGGAGCTTGCAAGACGTTGGTTCGTGTATCGCCTTGAGCTGCTTCTAAGAAGAAGAACATTTCAATATCACTCAAGATCGCGAATCCGAATTGGGCAGCGGTGTTCTGGTCGAAACCACCGACCTGAGGAATCGCAGATCCGAAAGAGTCTTGAGAAAATGCCAAGTCCAAGTCGGCTGTTGGAGTTCCATCACGGTTGAGACCGACGGTAACACTTGGGCCTTCATCATCCGTTGGGAGTGACGTCACGTTGTCGTCGATACGGAAGTCGAAGTCGACCCCGATTCGCTCGAAGAAGTTGTCACCCAAGCTAATGAATCGGACTTCGATCGTCACCTGCACGTTCTGGAGGGCTCGTAGAGCTTCCAGCAACGCCTGGATCTCTTCATGCGTTTCTTGGGGAGCGCTGATGACCAGCGACAAGTTTCCTGGATAGGCTTGCATGGTCGCGTCGCCCGATTCCCACAGATCAGGATCAACCGTCTGCTGAATCAATTGCATCAACTGGCTAAAGTCAGCCATGGAAGCACCACCGCCAGAACCCAAACCACCCAGCGGAGTATTCTGCTGTTGAGCAAATCCGCCCATGATCGGATTACCGATTCCCATCTGCGGACCTACACCACCTACCATCGGACCACCGCCCATTGGCAACCCAAGTCCGGGCATGCCAGCCATCTGAGCCAGAACGTTATTGTTCGGGTTCATCGAATGGCTGCGATTAGATACCATTTGGAAAGGTGATACGTCATTCGTCTGTACCAACATCCGGTTCCCTTGAGTTTGATAGGCTGCCTGAATAGCGCCAGCCATACCTTGGGAATAATCGGTGATGAAGTTTGGAATAGGAACAACCAAGTCCTTCACATTATATGTTCGTGGAGCAACGTTGCGGCGAATGCGATCACGGCTGGTGATGAGCAACACGTCGTTGCGAACTGTATGACCCAGGTTCAAAGGTTCAAGCAAGAGTGTCAGTGCACTCTTGAGGGAGATAGGGCTATTCAAATTCAAGGTGACGGTTTGGTCGGATGGCAGAGCTTCTGCCGACAAACCAAGCGGATCGATGTGAATTGGAATACCAACCATCTGGCTCAACAGTTCCATCGCTTCCGCCAACGGCTTATTGCTGAACTGTACGGATACCTGAGTGTTCAGTTTGTTGTAGATGGACTTTTCCAGTTCGGTCATTTTGACGATTCGATCGTCCTGGCCGCTGCGGAGTTTTTTGATCTGTTCCCAATTTTCTGCATCAGGGAATACCAGTGGATTGCGATCATCAAATGGTACGGATGACTCCTCAACACTCAGCATGCTGTCAGCAAACCCGAGTTCCTTTGCGGAAGCCGTCGCGCTGTTCTCTTTGATGCGACGCGATATACGCGACAATTGATATAACGAGATAGCAATCTGAGAATCAGGATCGAGTTCTCGAACCTGCTTGGCGATCTGCTCCGCCTCTTCATACCGCCGCTGCTCCATCAAGTCATTGAACTGCTCGACCAAGGTTGCGATCTCGGTATCAAGCTTCGCTCGTCGCTCGCGCTCCATGTCCAGTTCAGCTAAGATGCGACGGTTGTTTTGATCCAATTCGATATTGGATCGGTTCTGATCGATGTACTGCTGCTGGGCACCAATCGCTCGATCCACCATGGTCAAAAATTGTTTTCGAGCAGGAGCGTCCAGTTCCGCTTGAGCGACTCGCATGCGAAGCGAATTCAATCTCTGCAGTGAACCGAGCGGATCGGATTCTCGGCTTCGCTCTGACTCAGCCATCTCACCGGTCACTTCCCGGAACATCTTTTGTCGGACTGCCGCTTGCTCGTCGGTAATCGGAGTGCCTGCTGCAGCTGGTAGCTCGCCCGTATTTCGAGCGGATGGAGCGTTGAGCAGCATCAATTTTTCGCGCAATTGCTGCCGAACAATCGGATCCATCTGAGCTTCTTGTTTCCAAGCTTCAGAGAATTTTTGTAGCGCAACTTCACGGTTGCCTGCTGTCAAAGCTTGCAAACCTTGTTCGTATAACGCCTCGCCCGTAGATCCTTGTCCGCTGGCGTCGCCTTGGGCCGAAGCGAGTTGTGTTGCCGATCGGTCCTGCTGAGGATTAAAGACCCCCTGCTGAACGCCGGCCGGATTTTGACCAGGTTGAGCAGCGGGGAATTGTCCGCCGGCGGGCATTACGGCACTAGGGCCGGGAAAATTCGGCATTCCTGCAGGCGCCTGTGCCGGTTGGATTGCTCCCCCTTGCTTCATCGCTGCCAAGTCTTGGCGAACTTTCTCGGTGGAATCGGAAAGGCTACCTACTAGACCTTGTGGGCGGTACGGGACCTTTTCCGCGGCAGCCACCAATTGCTCAGCGGCAACCACATCGCCAGCCCTCATGGCAGCACGAGCTTGCAGGAGCAAGCCTTCGTATTGCTGCTGGGGACTAACGGCGGGTGCTTGCGGCTGCTGGGCAGCTAGGCCACCACTCCCGCTGGTGCCAGTGGTTGGCAAAATAGCTGGACCGGCAAACGCGGCCAGTCCGGCAAGCCAACCAAGTTTCTGTGTGAATCTGGTGACTTTCACGCGACACTCCTTCTTCGCAATGTCAGGATCTCGGACTGCCGGCGGGTGGTCAAACTTAAAAACCACCGAGCTGGCTGCCAAAAAATATGGATTACACTAACCGGTTTTCTGTAAATTCAATCTGTTCCGTAGCGGCACAGTCCGTTTTGCCGCTATCGACTCAGTCATTCGGTAAGTACGTGCGGATGACGTTGTAAGTCAAGCCCACTCTATCGGCATAATCGGTACAATCGCGACTACTGCTACAACCCGATATGCAAAAAGTAATAAAATCGAACAGATTTCACTAAAGGGAAAGCAGTGTACTGAAGAAATTGATAGGCCCCATTCTGTCTGTTCGAGTACATTTTGCCTGCTTTGCGTGTTTTACTGCAAAACAAGATCCCCAAGGTAAGGAGTTGATGTCTGATGGCCGAGAAAATGTTTCGAGTTTTAGCCGACCTACCCTTGCCCGAGTACTTTGTGCCTTGGTTGAACCGATTCGAATGGGTTGATTGGGCGGAATTCATGCAGTCCAGTACCCTCCAGCAGAACGTACGCGAAAGTATTCAGGGTATTTTGACGTACGGTCATCCCCATGTCGGTTCGCAACTGCTAGCGAAACTCCCGAATCTGAAAGTGATCAGCAATCACGGTGTGGGAGTAGACCATATTGATTTGGATGCGGCCCGTGCTCGCAACATTCCTGTAGCCCATACGCCCGGAGTGGTCGATGGTGCTACGGCTGACCTAGCCATTACGTTGATGCTGGTGGTCGCCAGACAGATCATCGGTTCGGCGCGGTTTGCCAAGTCGGAAACGTATAGGCAGCCCTATTTTTCCGATCAACAAATGCTTGCATTGCAAGGTTGTGATGTCTTCGGGGCAACTTTGGGCATCGTGGGTTTGGGTAGGATCGGCAAACAGATTGCTCAACGGGCGCGCGGTTTTGATATGCAAATCATCTACTACCAGCGGAATCGAAATCTGAAAGCCGAGAAGGAACTGGGCGTCCAATACGCCGAATTAAACTCCCTGCTAGAAACTTGTGATTTCGTGATTCTCTCTGTTCCGCTCGACAAATCAACGTATCGTTTGATTGGCCGCGAGCAGTTAGGGCGAATGAAGTCTTCGGCGATTTTGGTCAACGTAGCGCGGGGTGGTGTCGTGGATACCGAGGCGCTGGTGGATGCCTTGCGCGAGCACCGGATTCGAGGGGCTGGCTTAGATGTCACGGATCCTGAGCCACTTCCTCAGGATCATCCTCTGTTTTCGATGGGCAACGTGACCGTTTTGCCGCATATCGGTAGTTTCACAGAGCAAACGCGTCGCCGCATGGCCGAAATGACGTCCGAGCAATTGCTAGCAGGCTTAGAGGGACGGCCGATCGTCTTTGACGCTACGCGACGCTGATTGGCATCAAAGATGACTATCGGCTGAATGTGTCTGGGGTTGTTGTTGGAAGAAAACTTGCGCGTTGAAGAGAGGGATTAGATTCAATTCTTTTGCATCGCAGATCACGTACAATTGTACGTATATCCAAGCGGTATCATCTTTTTGAGAAGTCGATGAAACCGCTCGTATTTGGCGAACGTATCTATGGCGAATCGCTTAAATCTAAAGTATTTAAGTAGCGATGATACCACTCTGCAGAGTTTAGAGTTGGTTATCATCACGCCATCGTGTGGGATGGGGTTCTAGTGAATGAAATAATTCATCGATGGGGATCTCATCCAAAACATCCAACGAGTTTGGGTTGACGAGTGCCCAGTAAGTATTGATGACCAAGAGTGCATCTTGGGGGCTGAGAATGCCATTTCCGTCCACATCCGCTCGAGGGTCAAAAGGTATAGACGCTTCCACTGCAAGCTCGTCTTCAATATCTCGGTATTTCGCATAATCGTTTATGGCATTAATCACTTGCAATACATCGATAGGTGTTAAAAGTCCATCTTGATTAACGTCTTCTTTGCGTGCAAGTCTATCTAAGGTCGCAGGTACGGTTGGCCTGCCTTGAGCCATTTGCAAGCTTGTAGGGTTATCTTGGGATGAGGTTGCCAAGTTCGTCTCGAAACTGTTGGAGAAGGAGTTCGAAAGGGAGGAGGCATCCCAATTACCCGCGATCGGTTTCCAGGTTGGTGGCAGATCGAAGGGAACGTCGAGAATCAGTAGTTCACTGGTCGAACCATCGGTTCTGTTATTGAGATAAAACACACTGTTATACTGATCGTATAAACCAACGGAATCTTTATTGTCATTATTCCAGTCGCCGATCAAGGGTATCCAATAATAAGGCACTGGGGGTGTTTGGAAGACGATTAAATCAGAAATGGAACCATCGATACGGTTGTTAAGGTACCAACGATAATTCCAGGGATCATACAATCCCACGGAGTCGCGGCCATTGCCGTCCCAGTCTCCTGCAACAGGCCGCCAATAGCTTGGTACCCATGGAGTTTGGAAGGAGACTAATTCGGTAATGGATCCGTCAATGCGATTGTTGAGGTACCATCGACAACCGTAAGGGTCGTAGAGTCCTACTGAATCGCGTCCATCACCGTTCCAATCTCCAGTGATTGGGATCCACCAATATGGGACAGCCGGAGTGGTGAAGATGATCAGCGAAGATAGGGAGCCATCGGGATTATTGTTCAGATACCACGTGTATGCATAAGGATCGTAAAGTCCTACCGTATCGGTTCCGTTGCCGTCCCAATCCCCGGTAATCGGAATCCACCAGGTGGGAACAATCGGTGTTTGAAATTCGGTCGGATTAAGTGTTCCGTCTAAATAATTATTGAGATACCACGTATAGGTATCAGGATCGAGTAAGCCTACGGTATCGCGAGGAAGCCCAGTGGTTGGAGGCGGTTGTGTATTTCCGCTGAGAGCGGCTGAGACATTGAGTCGACCACCGGTAGCCGTCTTTCCAACCAGGGATGAAGTAGCTGTCGCCGAATTTAATAGGGCGGAACGAATCTGTTGCGGTGTTGCATTGGGGAACTTGGATGCGTATAGCGCTACTGCACCAGTAACGTGTGGGGTCGCCATCGACGTTCCAGCCAACACGCCATAGAGACCTGAGGGCATCGTGGACAAAACACTTTGTCCTGGAGCACCTATATCAACGGAATCTACTCCGAAGTTGGAAAACGAAGTTAAAGCGCCCGATAAGTCGATGGCTGCAACCGAGATCACTGCTTCATAACTTGCTGCTGTTTCGGTGGCTCCATTGGACAGTGTGGATGAACTGGCGGGATACTGCGGGAAAAAATCGTTCGAATCACCAATTTGATCGGTACCACCATTGCCGGCTGCGGCTACGATCAATATTCCAGCCTTGGCGTGTCGTAGGATTGCATCCTGGAGAGAAAATGAGAAGAAAGAGCCACTCCAAGAATGGTTGCTGACCCGAATATTGACATTGCGATTCATTTTCAGGTCGGTCAGATAATCGAATGCACGAACCAACGATAGGATGCTGCCACTGCTGTCACTTTCATCAAAACATTTGGCAGAGATCATGGTTACATTCCAATTGACACCTGCCACACCAATACTGTTGCCCCCAACGGCCCCGATCGTTCCGGCAACGTGAGTGCCGTGGAGATCGTCAAGGGATGAATCGTAGATCGAGTTATTATTGTTCACGAAATCCCAACCGCGGATGTCGTCCTTATATCCGTTGCCGTCATCATCCAATCCGTTGCCAGCAATCTCACCAGGGTTCACCCAGATATTGGCTGCTAAATCGGGATGATTGAAATCGATGCCCGTATCCACGATACCTACCACAATACCTCGGCTGCCTATTGATCCTGAATTCCAAGCCTCTTCAGCCTGTGAGCCAAAAAGAGATGTTGTGCCGCTCGGACCAACGTTTATAGGGCTATCATCGCTTTCCATGCCCCACAAACTACCGTCAACATAGCGGGCATCATTACTTATTGCATTTTGAGAAAAAATCCAGTTAGGTTCGGCATATACAATATTTGGTTGTTGGCTGTAGTGCCGCGCAGCAGCAAGCACATCAGCATTTTCGGGAAGCTTCACGACTTGCATGATGCCGACGTCAAATTCTTTCATCGCCATGGTGTGAATCGTCTCACTTACCGTGTACGACGAACTGACTTCATCTGAAAAGGTAGGTTGGTAGCCGGGCTCAAATTGAATCAATAATTCACCAGGAACAAAATCGGCTGCAAGCAAATCTCGCGGTTCGAGATTTTCAACGCGGGGAGAGAAGCACAAGAAACCTCGCTTAAAATTTCGAAGGCTTTTGCGATACGCTTCCTTACGATAGGACATGATAGACTCCTTCATGATCGTTTTTTTGGAAAAACTTATTTAACCTCTCTTGTTCTTCTCCAACGTATTCAAGTGGTTCATCTCGAAATGCATAAACTTAGGAATTAACAAGCTAGGTTGAAATCCTATAATTTTTGCAGCGAGAGGAGTTTAGTCGATGTCTGAGCAAAAATGCAACAGTCTGCACACAGAAATAATGTTAATTAAATAATAAAAACACCCCATCGAGTGGGTGCAAAAAGCAAAGTATAAAAAAGAAAACCTTCCAAGTCCGTGATGACTTGGAAGGTTTTTGTGCAAAGTACACCGCTATGAGACTGTCGAGACGGACAGGTTGCCGCCATTCCAAGGATTTGTCTCCGTTAGAATAAGCAATTCTGCGGGCTCTTCGCATCATTCATGGGCGAAGGGACTTGGGGCGATATGCTATCGGCCGCCAGCGTGCTCACAAGTTCGTCTTGGTCTTCCTCTTCTCCTGCAAGCCCAAGCGAATCGAAATCAGCGTTAGCCCAAAATGCGTTGATCACTTGGAGTGCATCGCGTGCGGTGAGCATTCCATCTCCGTTGACATCAGCCCAACTATCGGACAAGGGTAAGTTCACCATTGAGTTACCTTGAACCCGGCGTTGTTCAGCGTCGGCGTTTATAGCATTGATCACTCGCAAAACATCGATCGGAGTTATCGCTCCATCTCGGTTGACATCTTCTTTGGCAAACGATGCTGTCGCGTTGGCCAGAACCACAGCAGGTGTTACGACAGCAGGTGTCACGACAGCAGGCTTGTCCGTGGGACCTTGGCCGGATGCAATCGCCACTCCCGCTGCAGCACTAACCGCGATCGAACTCGAACGGGCCGAGCCATCCCAGTCTCCTGCGAGAGGTTTCCAGGTCGAAGGAAGAACGTAGGGAATATCCAACACGATCATGTCGCTGAGCGAGCCATCGGTACGATTGTTGAGGTAGAAAACGCTACCAAACGGATCATAGAGTCCAACGGTGTCACGATTATCGCTGTTCCAGTCGCCAGCCATTGGAATCCAACTTGATGGAACCGCTGGTGTTTGGAACATGATCATGTCGCTGGTCGATCCATCCAGCCGATTGTTCAAGTACCAGCGAAATCCCACAGGGTCGTAGAGCCCAATCGTATCGACATTGTTTCCGTTCCAGTCGCCCGTTATTGGACGCCAGGAACTTGGAACGCGAGGTGTTTGCACGGTGATCAGGTCGAAGGTTGAACCATCGACGCGATTGTTGAGGTACCAACGCGAGTTGATGGGATCGTACAGACCGATCGTATCGTTACCGTCTCCGTTCCAGTCGCCTGCAATCGGGATCCACGATGAGGGAACAGAGGGAGTGCGGAAGGAAAAGACGGAAGCTAAAGAACCCGTTGGGCTGTTGTTCAGATACCAAGTGCTAGTAGAGGGATCGTAGAGTCCAACAGTATCCGTTCCATTACCATCCCAGTCACCGGTGATCGGCACCCACCACGATGGGGCCATCGGTGTTTGGAAGGTCGTCGGATTGAGCGATCCATCCGAACGATTATTGAGGTACCAAGTGTAACTCGCTGGATCCAGCAACCCGACCGTGTCCCTTGGCATTCCAGGACCAGGTGTCGGTGGATTGGAAGGTGAAGGCATGTTGAAATTCAAGCTGTACGAGCCTGTAGCACCTGCGTATCCGTAGACTCGGAGGTAGTAGTATTGGCCAGGACCTTGAGCGGGCAGTTGGGTAACATTAATTCGTTCCTGATTGGTGTACCCTTGGGAAATTGAAATCCGTTGACCTGAGTGGTTTTGTAATTCCATGTCTAAATCGCCACTACCAACGATATCCATCGTGATCGAACCGCTGAGGGAAGCTCCCGCAGGGACGGTGAAGCGATAGAAATCAACATCGGTCGAGGAACTGATCGCGACGGAATTAACAAATTGAACGGTGCTAACAGTACTTGCAGTTTCGCGAGTATCATTCGGTTCACCTGGAATCGCTGGAGGCGGTGTCACAGGTGGATTTGAGCTCAATCCCAAAGCAACCGAAATATTCAATCGACCGCCAGTCACCGTGATTCCTGACAGCGACGGAGTCGGGGTAGCCGAGTTCAATATGGCAGACCGGATCTGCTGAGCTGACGCACTGGGAAATCGAGAGGTGTAGAGTGCCACTGCTCCAGCAACATGAGGAGCTGCCATCGATGTACCCTGCAAAGTTGCGTAACCGCCGCTAGGCGCCGTCGATAAAATGCTCGATCCGGGAGCACCGATATCAACGGAAGTCGCTCCGTAGTTTGAAAAGGAAGAGCGCGATCCAGATTCTGTGATTGAAGCAACCGAGATCACAGATTCATAGCTCGCAGCCGATTCGCTGCTGGTGCCTACCAACGTCGAGTAACTGGTTGGATACGATGGGCTAGAGTCGTTGTTGGATGAATTATTACCTGCCGCAGCTACGAACAGAATACCC
This sequence comes from Pirellulaceae bacterium, assembly GCA_044359485.1. Lineage (GTDB taxonomy): Bacteria > Planctomycetota > Planctomycetia > Pirellulales > Pirellulaceae > JAFLCP01. Next base: position 35,320 of record JBIKMB010000008.1, read on the forward strand.
GCCTTGGCATGTCGTAGGATTGCATCATGCAAGAAGCGGTCGTAGGAACTACCACCCCATGAGTTGTTGCTGGCGACAATATTAACACCGTAGCGAGTTTTTAGGTTGGTTAGATAATCAATCGCCTTAACGGCGTTGGACGTGGAACCGCCATTGGGTCCGAGGAATTTGGCGGAAATCATGGTGACATTCCAGTTCACGCCGACTACGCCAATGCCATTGCCACCGCGAGCACCGACGGTTCCCGCGACATGGGTACCATGGAGATCGTCCTGGCCGTCATACACCGTGTTATTGTTGTTGTGAAAATCCCAACCGTGAATATCATCGACATAGCCGTTGCCATCATCATCGCGGCCATTCCCGGCGATTTCGCCTGGATTAACCCAAATGTTTCCGGCCAAGTCCGGATGATTGACGTCGATTCCAGTATCAACGATTCCCACAACGATATTGCGGCTCCCGGTGATATCTGCATTCCAAGCTTCTTCGGCTTGCGAACCAAAAGTTGAAGTCGTTCCACCCGGGCCGATATTCACGGGATTATCATCGCTCTCCATTCCCCACAGAGAGCCGTTGGTATAACTCGGATCATTGCTGACCGCAGTATTGGTAAGAAGATAGTTTGGCCCGGCATAAAGCACGCCCGGTTGAGTGCTGTAGTGGCGTGCTGCCGCGAGAACGTCGGTATTCTCCGGAAGTTTAACGACATGCAGGATACCCGCGTTCGACTCTTGCATCGCCTGCGTGTGGATGATGTCCTGCACTTCATACGAGGCTTGAGGAGCATGGATCGATTGAGATGTCATTGCGGGCTGGTAGCCTGGCTCGAATTGGATCAACAGTTCGCCGGCAACATAATCGGCGGCGAACATTTCGCGAGCTTCCAGAAGCTCCAGTCGTAGCTGGCTCCGCAGAGCGCGATTTTTAACGGCAGATCGACGGCGGCGATTCGAAGCGTCCTTGGTCTGGAACATAATAGACTCCCTAATATTTTTTGTATTTTGTTTGCTAAAGTAAACCTTTTTGCCATTTCGCAAGAAGCAAACCGGTGTTGTGCATCAAGTTCGTGCAGTCCAGTTGTCGTAGCCAACCTAAGAACGTTGCCAGATTTTTCGTTCGATTTTTCCGAATCAAACCAGTCCTTGGAAACCACGTTTCTTGCTTCCGCGAAATCTCCCTACGTAACACAGAGCGGTTTGGCCAGGTTTCCCCAAAAAGACTCGTAAAAATGGAAGTTTTGGGTATCCGCTCGATGTCTCTCTCTCTGTAATGCTTGATTGCCCCAAAAATCGGACACGCGCGCAAAAAATAAGTGAATTCAATCGCTGCGCTCCGCCAGCGTAAGAACACTTGCGAGGCCTAAAAGATGGGAGCTCCCATAAAGCCTACCTAAGCCCGATTTAAAACCTATTTTTCGCAGGTCTCCCATTTTGACATCAGGGCTAGGTTGATCAAAGTGAACAGCGTTGGAGTCGCCGAGCGAAACCGTAGCTTCAGCAGCACGGTGCTAATGGCGAGAACGCTAGAACCTTACACGTACACTTGTACGTGAAGGAAGAGAGAGGCGACCTCTCGGAATGTAAGCTATCAAGCAACTCCCCACAACATAAGTTCTGGGGGCTGATTGGCGATCACGTCGAACTCACTACGGCTTAAGCAGCACACTGGCGTCCGATGGCCATTTGGCGTCCTGAATTGGAACACCTTTGATTTTCTGAGGGTCAAGGACCGTGTATCGAACTTTTTGCCGATTCCAAGTGTAAGTGGCGTGAACCAAACCGTCGTTACCTTGGATGATTGCCGGGTAAGAGAATTCCCCCTTCTCTTCGTTTTCCAGTTGAGCGACCGCCGACCAATGAATCCCATCGGAGGAAACGGCCAAATTTAACTGAGCCCTATCGGCGCCGCGACGATTTGGATCCCGAACGGTGTGGTTGTAAAGCAACAAGTGCCGGCCATCTTTTAATGTCACCGCATCGATACCGGAGTTCGGGTTGGGAAGATCGATCAAAGACAGTTTATCCCAAGTCTGTCCTTGATCTTTGGAAAGAGTCATCGAAATCTTCTGAGCGGTTTTCGTCCGGCACAACATCAAGATCGAATCGTCTTTCAATCGCAAAAAGGTAGGCTGAATACTTTCCGTCTCATTCTTTTTGTTCAGCGGTCCAATGAATTTCCAATTGGACAGATCGGCACCTACAATCTCGACATGAGCTCGCCAACCGTCATGTTCACTGCTCGAACCGCATAGCCATGAGCCATCTTTGAGCAGAATGGGTTTGTTCTTGATTGGACCGAGAATATTCTCTGGGAGTCGCTGGGCCGAACTCCAAGTGCTGCCAGAGTCCTTCGATTTTTTCCACATACCCCACCACGTCGATGGGCTGGGGCCTACTTTATAAAACAAAATCAGTTCTTGACCTTGCGCGACCAAAATAGGGTTCCAGCATGGATAGCGTTTACCCTCGTAAACTCCATCCGCCACCCTACTGGGTGCAGCCCAACTTTTCGTATCCTTATCATGGCTGGAGAACCATATCTCCACATCATCGTTACCTTCTTCTGTACCACCAAACCAAGCCGCCACTAGTTTACCGTTGGGAGCCATGACCAAAGTCGACGCATGGCACTCGGGAAAAGGAGCTTTTTCGTAGATGTATTGGCTTGATACGATTGCTGCCTGTTGCCCCCATGCAGATGTCACACACGCAAACATCCACACAGCCGGGAGAAGGCCGGTAGACACTAGATAAAGTCCGCGATTCACCGGAGATAATTGGCTTCCCGTTTTTCGGAACATAGTTCGTACCATTGATAAAGCAGAGTTTCGAAAGATGCGTGACGTGGAGTAGGATAGGAGAGAGGGTGGTTTGAGAATTGCCAATCTCCCCTCGACGAACTATTTTCATCGAAAAAGGTGGCATTCGGCAAGCGGGGATCGGGGGATGTATCCGCAAGATCTCAATTTCGGGGGAAATAGGATGGTCTCAATGTGGGGCTGTCGATTTTTTCTCCAACATAAAATGCGGCGAATCGATCTGTGGGGTATAGTGCTTCGAATCGCGAGCCTTTATGCGGGCGAATGAAACGGTAATTTCTAACTGCTACACTCTAAAACGCCGCGTTACCGAAAGTGCACAATCCCTTATCGCGTGTATCAGATTCGTACCATTTTGAAATTTGAAATAGTGAAGGACTAGGAAACATGTTGGCGAAGTGTCGGTGGTTAAGTTGCCTTTTATACTCGTTGATCCTGGCAACGATGCTGATTGTGGAGCGGACTGGAGCGGAAGAGCCCGGTCTTTCGGTCGCTCAAGCATTAAAAGCCGCGGGTGACAACAGGGTGGAACTCGAGCGAGCTTTGAGCGAAATCGAAGCCGAATATAAAAAGGGAATGGAATTTCTAATTCAAAATATGCCTGAACAAGATAGCCGCTCACTCAAAGCGGATTTTCTACTTGAAAATGTTCGGCTTGCCTATCAAGCATGGCAGAAATCAAAATGGCATGCAGAGATTCCCGAGGATATTTTTCTCAATAATGTGTTGCCTTACTGCGTCGTGAATGAAACGCGAGATACTTGGCGAAAAGAATTTATGGACCGATTCGGTCCGTTGGTCAAAGATTGTACGACACTCGGCGAGGCGGCCGCGGTTCTCAATGGCCAGATCTTTGGGATCGTTCAAGTAAAATACTCCACGAAGCGACCCAAGCCGGATCAATCCCCTGCGGAATCCATGAAGGCCGGTTTGGCCTCGTGCAGCGGTTTGTCTATTCTGCTGATTGATGCCTGTCGCTCGCTAGGAATTCCAGCCCGATTTGTAGGCACACCGCTGTGGGCCGATGGCAGTGGTAATCATTCTTGGGTCGAAATTTGGGATCGCGGAGAATGGCACTTTACAGGTGCTTGTGAGGCGACGGGCAAAGATCTCAATCAAGGTTGGTTTACAGGCCGAGCCAGCCAAGCTCTCATCGACGATCCGCTGCGAGCGATTTATGCAACCAGTTTTAAACGAACTCCAATCCACTTTCCACTGGTTTGGGATCGCCGCATCCGCTGGGTCTATGCGGTTAACGTCACCGCGCGATACGCAGGAAAGCAACCTGTGCCGGCCGGCCATGTTGAATTGCGGGTTGTCTATCGATCTGCTTTAGAAACGGGACGACAAGCAACAGACTTTACCATCTTTGATGCGAAATCTGGAGACAAGATATTCGAGGGAAAGACACGCGATGAAAGCTTTGATGCCAATGACCATACGACTTGCTATTTACTGAGCAACGGATCATATCGGATCCAATGGAAGAGCGAATCGGGTGATCAAAAGCTGGAATTCGAGAATCCCTCAAGCGGTCAATTGGTTGAGCTCAAATAATTTCTTCAATGGGCTAAGAGTTTTTGCCGGGGTGGTGTCACATTGGTGACACGCCCTGCAATCTCGGTCAAGATTTTTTGTTCAAGTGCGAAGTCGCGCCCCATGTCGATCCAACCAAGCGTGATGGGGAGCGAACGCAGGTCGCTATTGGTGCGAACAACCGTGCCATCATGGCGCTGTGTCGCTGCGCCTTCGCCCGAAAACTGCGATCGATCGACATCTTCTAGTTGTTTGGATACCAACACCTCAATTTGATAACCTCCCTGCCCTGGCACTGCTCGGACGACACACGTTCTACGAACACTCTGGAGTGTGCCCAAAAGTCGTTCGAACGAATTGGCCGCATCGCTTCGCCAAGGTTCTAAGCAAGTTGCACCGACCTCGGGATAGGTTTGCAAACGCCCTTCCAGCCATTCGCTACCGTAGCGTTGTACGGGTTGTTCTTTTTCAATGCGAAAATAATCATCCACCGTGTCGACAATCTGATTCCATAAAAAAGCTGGGTCTTGATCGGGAACCAATATGGGATTAGGTGGCGGGGCAAGTACCGTCGGCATACCTCCGGGAGGTGTGCTTTTCGCCGGCGCGAAGCAGCCAGCACAAAGAAGCAGACTTAGCCAGACAGGATTCAGGCTACCGCGGAATCGAGAGTTCGCTGATAAAAATCCGTTTTTAACCACTGCCATCGCTCGAATTTCGAGAAGAGTTAGTTGCCCGTGGCAGCCACTTCGTATCCAGATCGCCCGGTTCAGAAAACATATATGGATAGTTGTTTTCAACGCGTCGACCATCCTCCGTTTGGTACCGCACAAACACTAAGACTTTCTTGCTGGCGGGTATTTTTTCCTTCAGCGAGAGATCGATATGAATTCCTTTCGCCTGGCCTTGTTTGCGAATCGCTCTTGCGACTTGATCTGGGGTAAACTGCCACATGCCAATTCGGCCGGAATCATCTAAGGCTTCCGCATCGATAATCGAGACGATCAATTCGGCTGGTTGCTCGAGGAACTCTCCTGCCGCATTTCGCGGCTGCAAAACCAAGCGGATCGCTTCATCGCCCGACTCGTCATCCAGGTCGAGAGCAACGCAGAACGGACGGACAAATACGATTTCCGTCATACGCCGATCCAAAGGCGCCCCAACGGGTTCACGATTGGAAACCGTACTCGCTGTGTTTTCGGCTGCAACACCTCCAGCAACATAACTGGCAGTCGAGACTCCCGGATCGGATGCGGCAAGTTCGGATGGATCCTTAACCGCGGTCGGAAGAGGCTTTTTTGTGGTTTTCGCAATTCGGCCTAATTCCACTTCTAATGCTCCCAGTGTAGGCGGAGGGAGAAGTTGGATTGGACTCGTTTTGCCATCATTGATTTTTTTTGACTCGGCAGGAGACTTTGGGTTGGAGGCTGGGGGTAATGAATCCGTCGGTGTGCCGAGATCAATCTGCGGAGGTTCCATCAAGCCAGGCTGATTCGTCTTGCCCTGGTCGCTTCCCGTGCCACTATTCGGCGGAGGTAGAATGGATGGAGGTGGATCCGGTAGAAGTTTTTCGTTGGCCGGATTCGGCGGATTTGGCTCAAGCTTCAATGGCTGGTTTTCTTCCGCTTGCAAGGTCTTCAGCGGCGTGCTCGAAGGTTCTTCCTTGAGTTCTTTAGGAGGAGTACCCTTCGACTCGTCCAGCAAGCTTTTTTCTGGCTCGGCCTTACCTGTGGGCGGTTTCTCTGGCTCGACTCGATCGGGAATCTTGATTTCAGGCGTTAATGAATCGCTCTGTGACCGGCTGGGTGAGCCATTATTTTTCGAGGAAATACCCAGTTTCCTAAGCATTTCATTCTCACGCTTTGACGCCTCTAATTCCAACTCTAATTTGCGATATTCGTGGTCATATTCATAAATGATATCTTCGAGTTCACGAATTTCGGCCGCCATGTTTTGAACATAGATATCTTGGAATGCAGGACGCCGACAGCCGCCCGCCAATACGGCAAAGCTGCAAATCAGCCATGCGATCGATTTGGTGGCAGATAACTTCACGCTCTTGATATCCTGCAAAATGATAGCATGCGAGAAACTTTAATGATTCTCGGAAAAATATGGTTTGCAGGGGAGGATTACTTGATGTTTGTGGTTGGAGTCAAGCTTAATTGGAACGCGTTTCGTGAAGTGTTTCCAAATGGGCCAAGGCAGACAGCGGCATATGCTGCAAATGATAGCCTCCTTCCAACAGGCTTACGACCCGGCCGTGGCAATGCGTTTTGGCGATGTCGCATACGAACTGTGTCAGTTCGCTGAAGTCGGGTTCTGTAAGGCACAGCCCGCCAACAGGATCATTCACGTGGGCATCGAATCCTGCGGATATCAAGATGAGTTGAGGTTTGATCTGATCTGCGAACTTGGAGAGTGCCGCGGTGAATTGAGTCATGAATTCAATGCGTGTAATGTTCCCTGGTACGGGCAAATTAGAAGTCCAGCCGAGTCCCCCCCGTGAACCAGTTTCATCTCGTTTTCCAGTACCGGGATAGAACGGGAAGCGATGGCTGGAGAAAAAAGCAACCTGTCCATCTTCCCAAAACAGATCTTGAGTTCCATTTCCATGATGCACATCCCAGTCAACAATCATGACTCGATCCAGTCCTCCAATGCGGATCGCGTGTTTGGCAGCAATCGCAACATTGTTCAATAGGCAGAAGCCCATGGGGGCATCTTTGAGGGCGTGGTGTCCAGGGGGTCTTATAACGCAGAAAGCTCTTGAGTCTTCTCCTTTGAGCACGCGATCGACGGCATCGCAGGCAGCACCGGCGGCTAAGGAGGTGGCGGTCCAGGAACCTCCGCGAACGACTGTATCCGCTTCGACTCTGCCGGCATCTTCGCGGTCCCAAGTTTGCAATTGTTCAACATAGGCGGCACCATGGATCGCCGTCATCGCCTCAACCGAAGCAGGGGACCATTTGGGAAGAGACGCGATATGATCCCATTGATGGTTTCGGAGAAGTTCATTGAGCCTCAAAATACGCGCAGGACACTCAGGATGACTGCCGGTATTATGATTTGCGAAAGAGTCGCTGAGATATAAAAGTGTCATCGTGTTTGCTCCTCATAATATGGTAGAGTCCCATCGTATCAGTTTCGATCTTGTTGGGGTATATGTATGGGTTATTACTTGATTACCGGTGGTGCCGGTTTTATTGGTTCACATATTGCCACTGCCCTGATAGAGCGAGGAGAGAAGGTTCGTATACTCGACAACTTATCAACGGGCAAAATTCAGAATCTTGCACCGCTAGAGGGAAAATTTGAGTTCATCCAGGGCGACATTGCCGACCCAGATGTTGTGGCAACAGCGATGCGGGGTGTCGAAGTTGTGTTCCATCAAGCCGCATTAGCCTCAGTACCGATGAGTCTCGAAAATCCGTTAGCAACCAATAGAGCTTGCGTCACAGGAACGGTCACGGTGCTCAAGGGGGCTGTCGATGCCAAGGTGCGTCGCTTGGTCTACGCCGCGAGCAGCAGTGCTTACGGAGATCAACCAACAAGTAGCAAACGCGAAACCGATTTGCCTCAGCCGTTATCGCCTTATGCGGCAGCAAAATTAGCGGGCGAATATTACTTACAAGCTTTCTATCACAGTTTCGGTCTGGAGACGGTCGGTTTACGATACTTCAACGTTTTTGGTCCTCGCCAAGACCCTGATAGTCCTTACTCTGCGGTCATTCCAATTTTTGTGACCAGATTGTTGTCCGGTAAGCCCCCTGTGATTTATGGTGACGGCTTGCAATCGCGAGATTTCACTTTTGTAGCGAATGTCGTAAAAGGTAATTTATTGGCTAGTGAAAAAACGGGTGTTGCTGGACGCATCATCAATTTGGCTGACGGTCGCCAAACGACTCTTTTGCGTCTAATCGAATTGCTCAATGATATGTTAGGTACCCAAACCAAAATTGACTTTCAGCCTGCCCGAATCGGAGATGTCCGTGAAAGTTTGGCCGATGTCTCATTGGCTAGGAAGCTACTAGATTATCAACCGCAGGTGAATTTGGAGGAAGGCTTAAAGCTGACGATCGATTATTATCGCCATTTAGCTCAAGCGTCGATGCGATAGTTGTTCGCAAGCCTCCCGCATGAAATGAATCTTGCCAGAGGCGAGCAGAAGCTATAGGAAGATAACTAACGGAAGATACAAGAGAGCAAGCGTTTCACTCCGCCCCTGCGGTTTCTGTTGTTTCAGCGGTTGCAGGAGGCGCTGCGGGGGCAACGGGCCAAGGTTTAGGTTCGACAGGCATTGCCATCACGTAATTGACGATATGCCATAAATCTTTATCCATAAGTCCGGCTTCTTCCGGAGAAGATACAGTTGCGATCGCGGGCATCGGAGCATACGGGATACCGTGCCGAATCCGGCGATACAAATCGTCGGCAGTCTTTCCTCCGCGATAGATACCTTCGCGCAGGTTGCGAGGCTTGATGGTCTTGGGAGGCAAAGCCCCTCGGAGCAAAAATGGGATGACGGCGTCTTGGTCGTTCGGATCTACATTGATACGAGCGGTCCATTCTTTAGTCCAGTCATCGTAGTCGGTGGTACGGCCATCGCCCAGGCCTCCAGGGCCATGACAACTGGAACAAACAGCGGCTTGGCCTAAGAAGAGTTCTTTACCCTTAGTGACCGAAGCGAGCAATTCGGAATTGCCCGTTACTTCATTCCAGGAAGAGGGCGTTTTGTCGAGGATTGGAAAATCGGAAGGTTTTTCGATTTCTACAACTTCATCACCCGCCTCGATCCAACTGGTCGCAATCTCTTCCAAGAAGGCATCGATCTGTTCTTGTTGTTCGGGGTTGACTTTCTTTTGCTCACCTTCTTGTACAACCCAGCGATCGGGCTTATCACCATCAAAACTGAATTCCTGTGCGGCCCATTCGAGGAGTTTTCGTTCCAGTTCCCCCCGCATCGAGAGATAAACAACATACTCGACGACGTCATCGAGTTCTCGTTCCGAAATTTTATCGTAAGCACCCATACCTGACCCCGCCAATCCGTGGCGGATTGTTTTAGCCAAGTCGGACTTCAGAGGCTTGGCGCGGCGAACGGTTGTTTTGTATTTGAATACGCCGGCGCGAAAGTCGCGAGGATATGGATCGACGCCAAGGCTTCCCGGTCCGCGCCCCGATCCTTCCCAAGCGTGGCAATTAATGCAATTTTTTACATAGACAGAATCAACGCGCGTGATCGAGGGATCTGCGCCGCAAGCACGTTTGAGTTTATCGAGGTCAAGCAGTGATGCGAAATCTTCACTATCACTGAAAAACTTTGGTACTTTGGGATCTGCTGCGGTACCGAAATTCTCATTCAATACGACCTGAATATCAGCCAGGTTTGAGCTTAACGGAATCTCGCTTTCGACTTCCCAACGCAATGCATAAACGCGGTTTGCAATAAATTGCGGGCCTTTCTCGGTGGCCGGTTCACAGCCTAGGGAGCAAAAAAAAACGAAAAAGCACAGTCCGCAGGCAACAAGATAGTTGATATTGGCTTTCACGGTTCACTCCACTGACAAAGTCTCGACTTCACCGGACCGGGTGGTGTTTCCGCCCCAATCGTCCATCCTCCGACCTCCCTAATTATATCCGCAGAACCTCGATTGATTAACGCCCCATCAACCATAATCCGTGGATCCAAGAATGCGGGGAAGGCTATGGCAAGGGCAATGCGACCATAAGCCGCGATGGCGCACTGGATTTGAGGGAGGTTTTTTTGGGGGCTACGCCTGTTCGTCGTGAGAATTTCGATTTTTCCGGACGAACTGCCTTACGGGAATGATTCGATCATCGCGGAGAAGTGTGCTGGCCAACAGTCCGCAAAGAATTAGAGCGGCACCGAAAATAGTCCAACCTCCTGGGGGTGCGTAATCGGGAGTATTCCGCCACGCTACAAAAATCCAAACCGGCAATAAAACTGGTTCAAGCAACGCGACCAGTGTCGCCTGATGGCCAGGCGTGTGGCGAATTCCCTTGGTAAACAGCAAATAGGGAAGGCCCATCTGCAGTGCGCCAAATGCTGCCAAAGCACACCATTGCCACGTCGAAGGTTGGATCCCTGATAGCCATGCGATCGGAATGAGCGTCACGAAAGTAACGATATGGTTCAACGCGATTAGATAGGCAGGATCCTCATCTCGCATTCGCATCAAACACAAGACGACCCCCGAGTAAAGTATTCCAGAGATCACGCCAAGCAACGTCGGAACTAATGGAGCAGCTTGAATCATTTCTGAAATCAGAATAACCCCCACTCCACCTAAACATCCCAACGCCATAAACAGATCGCTGCGACGAAGTGGTTCGTTCATAAAGAAAACGCCCACCAACAAGACCCAAACCGGAGCGGTATTTTGAAGCCAAATGGCGTTAGTGGGTGGGCCTTGTACTAAGGCGGTCAGATAAGTCCAATTCATTACAGCGAAAAAAATGACCATTGGTATCATTTCCCAGCGAAAACTAATTCGCCGCACAAAAGGCACCAGTAGCACGGTCGCAAATAATGCTCTATAGAAAGCCAGTGTTAAGCCTCGCCACTGTTCGGGCCAGTCATTAAACCAAGGAGCTCGAGCGAAGAAGCCACTTGTGCTCCATAAAAGAGCTGCGATCACGATCAGCCATAAACCGCTTTTTCGGCGATTGAGATTGGCTTGGCTATCCTCGGGAAAGCGACTGGAAGTGTCCGACTCAGCACTCGATTTCGTCATGGGGCCTTCATCATTCGGAGCCATTAGGAAGCAGAGTCGGATTGAACTCAAGAGTTGATATGGCATCACGACCAATGCTTGGCTGGCTGATAGGCAAGTTAATCGCTATCGGTCGAATGTCTCGAATCAACTCTCGAAATTCGTCCAGGTTTAGGTTGCAAATGATTATGCAGTTGTACTCCATGCCCTGAATCAACACGCTGTTTTGACAGTGAAGTATCGAGATTATCACTATCTACAATTGTCTCTTTCGACTTGATTTCAGCCTCAGGCTCCGATGTTGGCGGTAGTTCACCTGGCGATTCCGTCTGCGCCTTCTCTCCATCATTTCCTTTATCGGGATAAGGCATGAAGAGTTTACCAAGTGGGCTCGCCAACAGAGCGGGTAGGAAAATCAATTCGCCCAAAATGCCCGATGTCAAAATCGTGAGCATCAAGGTTCCAAATCTCTGAGTCGGGGTAAAGGTACTTAATGCGAAGACACTCAGACCAAGTCCACCGACAATCGTCGTCTGCGTCATGGCGGGGGCTACCCGGCGATAAGCGTACATAATCGAGTCTAGTCTCGAGAGACCAAGTCGCGCACCTGAGCGGAACCAACTCATAAAGTGAATGGTTTCGTCAACGGCAATTCCCATGGCAACACTCGCCGTCATCATCGAACCGATATCCACTTCAGATTCCATAAAGCCCATCGCTCCGAAGACAATTACGATCGGAAAAACGTTGGGGAGCATCGCAACAAATCCAGACCCGACCATTTTGTAGATCGCATGGGGGCGAAGGTTTCCGAGGACAGTTGTCGCGGGAACCATGATCACCGCCATAACCGGAAGAATGGTGACGAAAGCCCAGAAGGTACTCTCGATCAAACTATTGAGCAGTGTTCTCTGTGCTTTGTAAACAATCGGTACTACACCGGTATAAATGACATCGGGGAGTTCTTGGTTAGGGCTAATCTCGACAGCTTGTCCTGTGGAAAGTCGTTCGTCGGATGCTGTGCTGACGATATGCTGAATCTTGTCGCGTACATCGATCACGTTAGGCTGATGTTGTTGGATGTAATTTAGGTCGTACGACTTGTCATTGGCTAGGACAATCACGCAAGTAAACCGAGATAGATATTCACCCCATTTTCGAACAGATTCAGGATCGTCTTGTATTACGGGGAACTTGATAGGATCATGCCAGGAGACTTTGTTGATCGATTCGTTGGTGAGCAGATCGGCCATCGTTTCGGCGAAGATTTTGGTTGAGTCAATCGGAGCGATGACGACCTCAGAGATATTGTTGACCACTTTCGGTGCAAGGTTATCTGCCACTTTTTCTGCAGAGTTATCTGCATCCTCAGTGGGGGCTTCTGTTGTTGTCACAGGTGGCGTTTTGGGGTTGGGGCTTCCTAGTACTAATACCGATCCGATGCGACGATCGGGGGTGTCGGCCGTCTGCTTAAGAATGGTGTCAATCACTTGCAATCGGCAATCATATGCTGCCAAAATTGGTTCCACGGCCAAGCGAAGTTTGGAAATAAATCCACCATAATCGACGTTGTTCAATGCTCCCAAACGCAGACTGATACGCCACAATTCGGTTCCTTCCGCAGGCCCATCTTTTTCATATCGTAAATAGTCGGTTTTCGCTAAGCGTTCAAATGATTCTTGGAGTAAACCATCGAATACGATTCGGTTGGCGGCAAAGCCTTTCGAAGGGTCAGGGAGATCGCGTAGCAAGGTTAATGCCGACATGCCTTGGCCGAGTACATTAGAGCCTCCGTAGCCGAACTCGCGTTCAACGACTTGCTGGATTTTGGCAACCGCTTCGGCTCGCTCTAGTAAACTTAAACGTCGCCGCGCGGTTTCCAGGGAAATCGGTTCCTCCGGATTCGCAGTCTCTACCGCGTCATTAACGGCAACAGGTTGAACGCCGGCAACTTTAGTACGTTGTGTTTCCGTTGGGAATCGAACTACCAATTCCATCGGTACCAGTCGGCCGAAGTTTTCTTCTAGCCAGCGATAATCCTGGATGATCTGCGCATTTCGATCGAACATTTTGAGCAGATGCACTGATGTGTTGATCTTCAGCAGCCCAACGCTAAACATCACTACGATGAGTATTCCAGAAACATTGACGAGTCGATGGTTCTTGACGACCCACGATCCAAGCGATTGCCAAAAGAAATCCAATTTGCCGAAGGATTCGTTGGGATCGTAATCATTCTTGACTTCCTTCTTCTTCTTGGGAGCGGCGACATTAGGCATGAACGTTGCCAGAGCCGATGGAACGTAGAAATAAATCAAGAGCAGCGTGAACAATACGGCGATCGCTGAGAACGCTCCGAATTTTCGAATGGGAGCGATGTCGCTGATACAGAGCGATACGAGGCCAAATGCTGTGGTGACATTAGCAAGTAAGCATGGAAAAAATGCGTGGTGGAGAGCCTTTTCCGGCGCTCCCACGCTGCCATCCTCTCGAACAGAATCGCGGTAATAGTTGATGATATGGATCGCGCCGGCCATGCCGAGAACATAAATCAGCGAAGGCATCGTAAGCAGAATCGCATCGATATTTGCATTTGCCCACCAAACGATCGCCAAGCTGGCTACCGCGCCAACTCCACCTACAAAAAATACCATGAGCGTAAGATTGACACTGCGCAAACAGATCCAAGAAAGCACCAAGCCCAAGAACACGGAGTAGCCCACCAAACGGACTAAAGTGATGGTACCTTCTTCATCGATGGCGACATTATCAACTGGAGGACCTCCCATGCGGAGCGTTGCTTCCGATTGTGCTGGTTTCGCGATCAACCAAGAAAAAGGTGGTGGCAGTGTGGTAGGTGTCGGCGGTGGACTTACGCCAGACTGATCCGCGAGCACGTTGATTCGGCCCAGCGGAGATCCGAGCATGCCACGGCCTAAAACATTTTTCAGATTGCGGCGACCTACCTCGGTAAGCGTGACCAACACACAGGTTTGACGCGGCGGTTCTGGAATCGCCATTGCATCAAAAAATGAATACCACAGTTGCGATAACACTTTCGGATCAGCGTGAGTTAACTTGGACGCATCACCTCCCAATTTGGTTTCGATTGTCTCATCTACCAATTGTGCCAGTTTCTCTTCCCAGCCTTTCGGAAACGTACTGACCAATTCGGCGGATACCAGTTTTTTGACCGACTCTGGCTTCCAGTCAAATCCGTAGGGAACCACGGGCGCGAATAAGGTGCCTGTCAGACGATCTAAAGCTTCTCGACGCCCACCGGTTTCATTGCCCGTTCGATGCAGCGGACCACCTGGTCCGGCAAGTTCTTCCACTAGGTCCGGCCCTGTTTGCACGCGGCTGAAGAAAGGTGCCGTCAACAGTCGCGGATCGCGGTAGAAAGGATTTCTGTCCCCCTCGCCAAACGAATTTCCAAAACTCGCAATAAATTGTCCGTCGAGTCGGAACGCGCCCAGCAACTTTTGGAAGTTTCGAAAAGCATACCCAACGATATTGCTTTTACCTTCCCAGCGATAAAGCTTTCCTTCCGGCGTTAGATAGAACCAACGCCCCGCTTCATCCACTAACCATTTTTCTTTTTCACCACCCCAGTTGTAATGAAAAGACTGATCGGCCAGCAATGCATAATCCGTCCCCAATTGGCGAGCTCTCTTGAAATCATCGTCCGGACGATCTTTGCTGACCATCTGCTCGGAACGCAGTTTCTCGACAAAAAGCCTCAGTTTCTGATCATCCGTTGTGCAACCTTTCCAGGTCGCCAAGATGAACTGTTCACTCACAAAATGCTTGGCAAACCAAGCGAGCTCTTCCGTCTCGCGAAATGAATCGGGAAGCCAATCTTTGATGTTGTTTTCCGTTTTTTGCAAAGCCATCCGAGCGCCGCGCAAAACAAACGGTACGGTGAAGAAGACCACCATGAGCAGCAATAAAGCGTTGGTGATCCCGAGATTATTTTTTCTCGAAAAAAATGGTTCGCTCATGGAGGACGAGTACCCATCAGGGAAAAAGAACGACAATCCAAAAACGATAACTGAACAACTTCAGTTGCGCCAAGCTATCTAACCTGAGCTCACAGGTCTACATCAAAGATTGTCTTTCTACGCTTTACGGGGGAGCGAGGCCACAAAGTAACGATGAGGAAAGATGTATTGTTGCCCGCAAAGCAGCGAATTGCCTGTGCTAGCAAATCCTCGACAGTAACAAATTGGCTCTTCGTGGGGGGGTTAATCCAAGATCTTGGCGCCAGCGATCAGGCGGATGAAGTCGGCATTCGATGGGAATTTAACCAACTGCTTAGTAAGCTGCTCCATGGCTTCCACTGGATTCATGGTATTGAGCGTTCGCCGCAGCATGGTAACCGCATGCAACGTTTCGGGATCATGCAACAATTCTTCTCGGCGAGTTCCCGATTGAGTGATATCAATAGCAGGCCAAACGCGTCTATCGGCCAAGCGTCGATCAAGAACCAATTCCATGTTGCCGGTTCCCTTGAACTCTTGGAAAATCAAATCGTCCATGCGGCTGCCCGTATCGACCAAGGCGGTTCCGACAATCGTGAGTGAACCCCCTTCTGCAAATGCCCGAGCGGTGGCAAAGAGCTTCTTCGGTATGTCCATCGCCTTGATGTTAACACCACCGGTCATCGTCGGACCGTTGTTGCCGACCCACTTGTTGAAAGCGCGAGCCAAGCGAGTGATCGAATCCATGAGCAAAAAGACATCTTTACCCATTTCGGCCAGTCGCTTGCAGCGATCGATCACCAGTTGGCTTAGACGAACATGGCTTTCCACATCTTGGTCTAGGCTGCTCGCAATCACTTCGCCGTTAACCACATTGCGACGCATATCGGTCACTTCTTCAGGGCGTTCGTCAATCAACAATACAATCAGCGTGACATCGGGATGGTTGGTTGAAATACCACGGCTGATGTGCTGGAGCATGATGGTCTTTCCCGACCGTGGCGGAGCGACAATCAGCGAGCGTTGTCCCTTGCCCAGCGGTGCTAGCAAGTCGATCACACGATTGGTAATCGGTTGTTGGCCAACCTCCAACTTTAGCCATTGCTCGGGGTTGATAGCTGTTAGGGTATCAAACGACTTGACCTTGCAATAATCTTCTGGCGGCATGCCGTCGATGTCGAGAATTTCTCGAACGCGCGGTCCTTGTTGGCGGCGTGCATGTTGCATCATGCCGCGGACTTTGACACCTTGGCGAAGTCCGAATTTTTCAATCATGGTCCCGGGAACGAACGGGTCGGAGCGTTCGCGAGAGTAATTGCTAGCGGTGCTGCGCAAAAAACCGTAGCCATTGGGATGCAGTTCAAGAATACCTTGGATTTCTGTGAGTGGTGGTTCTTGGCCTTCTGGCAATTCCTGCTCTGGAGATTCATTTTCAGGTCCCCCTTCCATCGGTCGTCTAGGGCGACGAGATCGCATCCGATGCATTCCACCGCCACCGCCACCGCCGCCACCGCCACCGCCACCTCCGCCACCGCCAGAATGACCACCGCTTGAATTACGATTGTTGGGTCTTGGGCGAAAACGCTTTTTCTTGGGCATACAAATATTACCTGGATTGTTGAGCTGTGAGAGACAGCAGAAGAACAGTACTAGGGGCGCTCGAAAAGCGCTCGTAAATACAAAAGTCTTAGAAAGAAAACTCTGAATTAGATCAATCTGGATTGGGCGGCGGGGGAAAGTCTGTCCTGACCATGCGCCAAATCGCATAAACGGTTTCTGTCAGTCGACATCGGAAAACAAATACCGCACCTAGAAAAATCCGATGATTATTCTCCCACTACATCAGAAGTACATGAGAATAAAAATCGTACTCAGGATTGTTGTCTGATCAGGTCGAGTGCATCAAAGCAGCGATGCAGAAAACCTTGAATCAACAGCGGTGACGAAACTCCGATGCTGAGGATGTCGGCAGACCAATTCAACCTTGAACTGTTCCGGCAATCAAACAGAGTTGACCACAGAAGGGCATCACTCTAGATCGCTACTCTTCTCTCGATCGCCATTTTTAAAGCCGACGGACTGTAGCTTCCTCAAAAGTACGCTCGAATGTTACCTCCAATCTCGTGGATGTCAAGCGATCTATGCAGAACAGTTGCCTGCAAATCATTTTTTTTCCATAAAATCCCTATAACCGTTAAATTTTACCAACCTTCTCACCCGATTTCTTCTCTGAAGCCACAAAGATTCGTGGAATTTTGTCCTATTGCATTCGGGAACTTAGCCATGATGGCAACCGCAATATTGCTCTGCGCGACTGTTACACTCGCTGCTGCCCCACCAGCCGGCGATGGCATCAAATGGACAGCCGAGCTTGAGGAAGCAATCAAGCTGAGCCAAAAATATCACGTTCCCGTGTTAGTTCATTTTTCGAGCGATCATTGCCCTCCTTGTCGTTTGCTTGAACAGCGGGCTTTCAAATCCAATGACGTTATCAAGGCGGTTCACGACGACTACATTCCCGTTTTGGTCAATGTCGATCAGTACCGTCAAATTGCTCAGAAATACAAAGTGGAAGCTTGGCCAACCGACATTCTGCTCAATAGCGATGGCGAGGTGATGCACAAAGGTGTGAGCCCTCAAGATCCTAACCAATACGTCGCGATGCTCAAAAAAGGGGTCGACAGTCACCGTAACCATTTGGCCTTGAAAATCGAAGCGGCCAAAACAGCCGCGCCGGCTGTTATCGCTAAATCCCAGACGCCTTACGGTCAGACGCCGCAAGCTCAAGGCCCGGCGTCCAGTTTTCAAACAAAACCTTTTTCTCTGACCGGATCTCAAACAGATCCCAATCCAAATTCGGTAGCTGCTCGTGTCACTCAGTCGCCCGAGCTGCAGGCACAAAGCACTGCTGCCAGTTCAGGCAATTCAAACAATCCACCGGCGAACCCTATTCAAACCTTCAATCCATTTTTTCCTGCTCCAGGGGCCAGTCCCAGCGAACCAGTGGCGGCTGCACCGACCTCAACCGAATTGAATGCTTCATCAATCAATGGTCCAGAATTGAACAGCAATCCACCTTCCGTTAGTTCCACGACCGCCTCTGCAACGAGTTCAGAGGCTGCTGCGGGAACCAAGCCGAGCCCAATGGAACAAGCGATTGCCGAATCGAATTTGCCGCCACCTCTGCTGGATGGTTTCTGCCCGGTAACATTGCACGAAGCTCTTTTGTCCGGTAACGCCGCGGGGGCCTGGGTTGAAGGTCTGCCTGAATTGGCCGCCAAACATCGCAGTTGCATTTACTGGTTTAAGGACGAGGGTCAATTGCAGAAATTTATGGCTGCACCCGACAAATATGCTGCGGTACTTTCTGGGTACGATTTGGTTTATTTCTTACGAGAAGGCGTTCTGCTGACAGGGAAACGTGAGCACGGTTTTATCCGAGAAGGCAAGCTGTTTCTCTTCTCCAGCGAGGCCAATAAGAAATTATTTGCCGAACGCCATCAGGAGTTTGTTGCCGAACTGCAACAAATCTTGAATCATCGCGAAGCCTCCAAGCCTGCCAACCCTTCAACGCTTACCCGATAGAATGACTTGCCCCATAGGGCTCTCCAGGGGGCAGCGGAGGTAGATTTAAGGAAATTGATACTTGGGGTTATCAGGATTAAAGTCCTCAGCGGACAGGCCAACATTCAATTGAACATTCAGGTACGTATATTCTTCTTCTAGCGGTGGGGCTTCGCCTTCTTTTGGAGGCCAACCAAACGCAGCATAACGCAGCGGAATCATTCGCTCTGAGTCAAAAAAGATTTGAGCGATATGGAAATCCATGCCTTTTTCCTGAGTGGGATGCGTGACCTGAATAAGTCGACAAGTCCTGCCACCTACTTCTTCGTTCTCAATAATCTTTACAACACAAGGTCCTAATTCGCGATCGCGCGTCCCCTTTTCAATCAATTTCTCAACCAAACGAATCATGCCGATACCAGTAATCGGATATCGATTTCCCATCATGGCAATGGTGCCTTGGGGATCTAAGTTCATTCGCAAGAAATTTTTGAAACCACCCTCATGCGCGACTAACTGATTTTTGTTTTGACCCTCAATCCAAATCACTTCTCGCCCCTTGGATGAAGAGGGAGCATTGAACTTGAGGTAGACATGCACGGGTATTGCCGGCTTGTCATCCATCGCTTCCTGTGCGTTGATCATTTTCAATTCCATTTCGGACTCGTCGCTTAACGACCGACCTATCCGCTCTCGTTTCAATAAAGTCGCCGTATAGTCACGAATCTCCACTCGCATTTTGGCTAACGCCTCTTGGGCCAGTTCCAGCACCGGGTCCAGTGCATGTTGACCGTCGTTTGCTTCCGAGGGCTTTTGGTTCTCCTCATCGCCGCTCGCATCGTTAGTGATAGGAGCGGTAACCGAAGAGGATCTTGTGCTGAGTGTTTCCTGTGGTACTTCGCGCGGCCAAAAATAAGTAACTAGACCCAGTAGTAAAAACGCTAGACCGCAAAAAATTAGGGCGATAGGATAACGCCGAGGCTTCATATTTGGCCGCTGTTCTGGATCTTGCTGAGCCATTTTTCTACTTCCTGTTTTTGAATACTGTGCGCCGCTTCAAAGCCGCGATGATTCAGTGAGAACTCGCCATGTAATTGGTGGACACAGAGCCCTTTGTGGCAGATTTCGCGAAAAGCTTCCAAGAATTCGACTGCCAATTTTAGGTCATCTGGATTTTGGAAGACTAAGCTTTCGTCATCACTTAAGTGTACGTGCAGGGCTAAGTATCTTTCAGTCGTTCTGAAAGCTCTTGGCGTCACTTTCAATTCAAATGCGCCGGTTTGTTGTGCGGCATATAAAATGGTCTTGGCGGGCCCAGATAGGGCCAAGTCTGATACCTCAAAGCCATGAGTCGATTGGTGAACCGACCGATCCAAAATCGATTGAGCACAGAGATGAGCGAAGGCGGAAATGGTCGGCACGGAGATCCCCAATGCCTCCCAAACGCCCTGCAGTCCAGGCAGTTTCGTTTCCCTCGGCAAGTCCGCATCGCTGCGACTGTGCGTGGCGTCGGATTCAAATTTCGCAAAATAGCTCATGATCTAACATTCCGAGCGATGGTGATGTGTTATTGAAGCCGCGTGGATACTCACCTCCACGTTTCCACTGAACGATCGCTAGTGCCAAGGCGCCGAGCGCTGCCGCTGCAAAAAACCATCGAACGGCTGTTCGTCCGCGCGATTGTCGAATCAATCGTGCCGGCGTCCAGCGACTGGAAAGCCATTCCGGGTTCCATGTGGAATAAGCAAACAGCGCGGCAATACCAACAGAGATCGTTAGCATCAGCAAGTCGGTTAGGGTCAATCAATATCTCCCCAGTATCCGGTCAAAACGTAAAACTGTTAGCACTTGGCAATCGTGGCAATTGGAGATCTTATTTGAGACCACGTCGCTCCAGCAACGCGTCAACCTTGGGATCATCGCCCCGAAAGTCTCGATATTGCTGCATCACTTCGCGGGTCGCACCACGCGATAAAATCTTGGCCCGGAATTCCATCCCCGTGTTGCCGCTCAATCCACCCTGGGTCGCCATAAAGGCGAATGCATCTGCCGCTAAAACTTCGCTCCAGAGGTAGGCATAATATCCAGCCGAATAACCACCGGACCAAATATGAGCAAAATATTGCGTTCGATAACGAGGTGGCACCGGAGCGAAATTCACCCCAAATTTCGCCAGTAAAACCGCTTCGGTTTTAGCCACGTCGTCCGCCGCGGAGGGAACTTCATCTGGGTTCATCGAGTGCCAACCGAGATCCAATAGTGCCGCTGAAAGATACTCCAGCGTATCGAATCCCTTGTTAAACTTGCTCGCCGAGATCGCTCTTTCCAAGACATCTTGCGGCAAAGGTTCACCCGTTTTGTAGTGCCGAGCATAATTCTTTAGCACCACCGGGTCGATCGCCCAATCTTCATGAACGGTGGAAGGAAACTCGACATAATCTCGAGGTACCGAAGTGCCCGAAAGCGTTGGGTACTCGACGTCTGAAAATAAGCCATGAACTCCATGGCCTAGTTCGTGGAACATCGTCTGTACCTCATCTAGGCTCATAAGAACTGGTTCTCCCGGCGCCGCTTTCGCAATGTTCATCACATTGACGACGATAGGCTTCTGACCCAAAAGACGCGATTGATTCACAAAGGAATCCATCCACGCACCTCCCCGTTTGCTATCCCTCGCAATATAGTCTGCATAAAATACGCCGATCACCGCCCCCTCTCGGTTCAGGACGTCAAACACACGCACGCCTTCACAGTAGACCGGCAGGTCGGTCCGTTCCCTGAACTGGACGTTGTAAAGTCGGCCGAACGTGTAAAACACGCCATTTTTCAGCACGTTATCGAGCTCAAAATAAGGTTTGATCAAAGCTTCATCGAAGTCATACTTCGCCTTACGAACCTTCTCAGCATAGTATTCCCAATCCCAGGGTTCGACCTCTCCGTCGATTCCATCAGCCCGCATAACCGCTTGGATCTCTTTGGCTTCCGCCTTAGCTTTGGCGAGCACCTGAGGGACTAAATCGCTTAGCATCTTAAAGGCAGCTTCTGGTTTTTTGGCCATTTGGTTTTGCAGTGCATATTCCGCATGGCTAGCAAAGCCGAGCAACTTGGCTTTTTCGGCACGCAATTTGGCCAGTTGCACAACTAACGGTCGATTGTCGACCCCTCCATCCTGGCCCATTGCACGATACGCAGAAGCTTCCCAAACTTTCTTCCGCAACTCTCGGTTCTTGAGAGAGATCAGGATCGGTTGCCGAGTCGTATTCGTAATGGCCAATAGATATTTACCAGCCTGTCCCTTCTGCTTCGCGGCATCTGCGGCCGCCGCAATTTCCCCCTCCGACATGCCATCGAGCAGCTTTACATCCTCGACGATAACAGCTCGCTCCTTCGTAGCTGCCAATAAATTGTTTTGAAATTGCGTTGTCAACTTCGACATTTCTTCGTTGATCTTGCGAACCCGCCCTTGAGCAGCGTCATCCAGAAACGCACCGGCTCGAACAAAGCTTTGGTACTGCTCTTCTAATAACCTTCTTTGTTCCTCGTTTAATTGCAAGACATTACGATTGTTCCAAAGCTGTTGGATTCGCGCGAATAATTTCTTGTTCAAATTGATGTCGTCGAAATGAGACGACAGGATTGGAGCAATTTCCTCTTCGACCTTCTGAAGTTCAGGGTTTGTATGGGAATTGGTTAGATTAAAAAAAATCGCTGCGACCCGCTTTAATGTTTCACCTGTTCGTTCCATTGCGATCAACGTATTCTCAAACGTTGGATCTTCCTGGTTGTTGGCGATCTTTTCGATTTCACGTTTTTGTTCCGCCATGCCTGCTTCGAATGCCGGCTTATAGTGTTCGACTTTAATGTCACTAAAAACGGGGGCTTCTAAAAACAATGGACTCTTGGATAGCAGTGGGTTTTCGGCCTTCATAGAGCTTCCTGTGAGCAAGAGCACACATCCTGAGAACAACAACATAAATAAAGAAAAAACAGAACGTGGCAGTGCAATGCAATAACTCATCGAATCGTCCCCTACCCGCATGGATTACCGTCTGGACTTGTGTCACTTGTGAAAATTCATTGTCGGGTTGAAGGGGCATTTTCTCAAGTGGACTGATGAGCGGGGAGGCTACCTTGGACCGGTGTACATCGGGTCATGGTGGTCAAGGCCCGCTTGGGGGAGAAAATACTGAAATAAATTAAAAAAAGCGGGAGAGTCTGGATGACTCTCCCGCTTTGCTTGTGGGAGCAACGCTTCGAAAGCAACCGAGGCTTTATTTCAGCTTCGTATTCGATTTGCTGGGGTCTTTCGCAACTTCTTGCGTTGTGGGGAGATAGCCCATGTAAGTCAACATGTCCCTAATTTCGGGAGCGGATAGGTCTTCCAATAGCCCAGAAGGCATCAACGATATTTTGCTCGAAGCGATCTCATCCACTTCTTCCGCGGTGATCGTGATTTCTTGACGATCCGATTTGCGGATCGTCACACTTCCATCGCCGTTCGTCGTTACGATACCAATATACGTATCGCCGTCGCGCGTGCGCACCTTTTTGGAAGCATACTGGTCGCTGATCACATGAGATGGATATAAGATCGCTTCCAAAGTCTCCTGTTGAGTGAAGCGACGACTAATCGCAGTCAAATCAGGACCAATCGTTGTACCTTCACCTTGGAAACGATGGCAAGCGGCACATTGAGCTTTGGTAAATGCTTTCTTACCATCCTCGAGCGACCCGCGTTTGCCGAGATCGTGTTCCAGATATTCAACGATCTTCTCGTAGTTCCACTTTGCTTGCTTGTCGACGCTAGGCAATGCGGCTTCGGGCCGATCCGGATAGGTTTCCGTGTACCATGCTTGCCAGCCGCTCAGTGGCCCCTGCTCTGCAAGAGCTTCTCGTTTCACTCCCGTCCAATGCTCCAACAAATCGAGAGCAGGCTTAGGATCAAGGCTGTCATCGGTTAGTTTGATACCGACCAAAATGACTTGACGGAAAGCTTCTGGATCGTCGGCTGCAAGTTCAACATGGACAAGTAGCTGCATTATCTCGGCAGCAATGTCGGGTTCCAAAAGACCGAGGCTCCGAACCAGATAATCCCAGTTGTCGCCACCTGGTTGATCTGCGAGTGCCAGTGCCACTGCAGCTCGCCGATCGGGACTGCGACGCCAGATTTCTCGCAAATAGCGAATCGATGCCTCATCGCCGCTCCTCGCTAATATAGCCACAATGCCCGTCTTTAAGCGTTTGAACACATCATCATGTAGACCATCGATGTCAATCTTTTTGTCCAGTTCAATCAGTGCTTCACGATCGGCAACTTCCAACTTCGCTGGAAGTACGGGAAGAGCCGATAATGCGGCGTTAGGCCAAATGTCCCCCTCGGAAACAAAGATCCTCGCTTCCTCCAGAGGGATTTTAGATCCAAATTCGCGGCTCGCAGTCATTACGTATAAAGGAACACTGCTTCCCCCTTCATAACGCTGCGCCATCTCATAGAAACGGAGTAGGGCGAAACGTTCCACTGCATTCCAAGCATGGTTGATTCGGGGAACATGCAGGCTGATCAAGATTTTGTCAAGCATCTCCGCGTTACCTGTCAGATAGACCAGGGCTGGTTCGATCACTTCCTCAGCCTGCAAATAAGTCAGTAATCGAATCAGTTCATGATTGATTAGGGCTTCGCCAGCCGGAAACTCTTTCACCAACTGGTTCTTCAGTTCGGGTACATCTAAAGGGTTGATTTTACCCTGATGCAAAGCTACCTGAAGGACTCGCAACAGCTCAATAAAATCTCGATCGCTAACAAAACCATTCAAGGTTTGTTGGCAAGCTTCAATAACGAATTTTGCATTTTCGGGAGTTGGAGCCGAGGTCATCAGCGCCAATGAACTGACAATTCTTTCTCGTATGGAATCGCTCTGCACCAATTCGGTTTTCCACGATTCCGGATCAATACGTTCCAATAGCTTTCGAGCAACCCAAGCAAGGTGCTTATCTTCGCTGGTAAGCTGTTTGCGAATATCATCGACCGACAATGGGGCTCCCTGCCGGAGAAGGCCTTCGGCGGCCGCTAAAGCTACTTGATTACTTGAATCCTTTAGCATTACCTTCAAACGCTGCGATACTTCTTCTCCTGATTGGAGCGCCAATAATCGCGCGGCTTTGTGCCGTAAAGCTTCACTTGGATTTTTCGAGAGTTGAATTAAAAATTCGGGAGTCGGTTTGGGGCCGTACCATTGCATTAAGTCTAATGCTCGAATCCGATAACGGGTTGGATTCTCATCGCTGGAGGCAACCCCAGAGATCAATTGGTTCCAGTCATCGCCAAGATTCTTTTTGACCATGGCGATTTCCTGACGCGCCCAAGCCGTGCCGATCTGAGGGAAACGTATCGCTTTGGTAATCCCATCGCCAAGGTTCTTGACTCGATCGGGAATTTCGCCCTGCCAGCTTACTCGATACAACCCACCATTGGTTCCACGTCCACCGGTGCAGAAGTAAAGTGCGCCATCTGGGCCTACATCTAAATCGGTGACGTTGAGCGGTTGACCTTGGACGAAGGTCTCATACTGCGCTTGATAGGTCGAACCATTGGGAGTCAAACGTACCGCAAGGATGCGGCCTTCGGACCAGTCGGCGAGAAATAATTGGCGGTGATAACGCGCCGGAAATGCAAAGTGATCGTATACGATCGCACCAGTCGGCGATCCACGCCCCGTATCGGTCATCGCCAAAATGCGATCGGGATAGTACGCTGGCATGGTCGACCAGCCGCTACGCCAGCCCATCTCAGCACCTTCTATAACGTGGAACAGCTGAGTGGGTCGATGCCACGCTGCACCGATGTCGGCTTCCATATCGCTGTCATGCAGGAAAAGCGAGCCATCTTCATTGAATGCAATGTCGTAGGCGTTTCGTATCCCACCCGCAACGACTTCCACTTTTTGGCCAGTGAGATCGGTTCGAACAATGGTTCCGCCAGGTGCTTTCACACCCCGCGCGTGCCCTCCTGGATCTTCCATTCGAGGTTGTACAAGGTCGCCCTCATAATAATTTCGATAGGTGCTATTGATGGCCGCTTCGGCCTGCAAGCTCTGGTGATTGCCCACCACGATGTAAAGCATACCGTCTGGTCCGAGCGTGATGCCGTGGGCGCCGTGCTCGCCTGAAGAACCAGCGAAGCTGACAAGCTTGGTGATTTTTTCCAGTGTTCCGTTGTGATCCGCGTCGGTGAGTCGATAGAGCCCAGAGCCTTCTCCCCCTTCACCGGTGACGAAAACTTCGCCGTTGAGAGGTAAAATACCTTGGATGTTTTTGATCGCATCGCAGTAAACACGCGAGCGGTCGACTTTGCCATCTTTGTCACTATCGTAGAACAGCAGCAATGGTCCACCTTCTTGCGATGCGATAACGTGACCAAATTCGTTGAAAGCCATCGCAATCAAAGAACCGGCGGTTTCGTCATCTAAAATGCGCTCGACGCTGAAACCCTGCGGTGCCCGAAATCGCTCTCCCTCATCGCTTGCCGAAGCGGCCACATCTTCACGTCGATCCCAGGGAGGTGTTTCACCGAGCAGTCCGAATACTTCAGCCGGTCCCCAACGTGCATCGTTCAGCGTGGTCGCGGTCCAATTGCGAGGAACTTCTAATGCGGTTCGCCAAGTACGATCGGTGGAGTAGGATGTCCAAGCCCCTGAGTCGGGTTTGATTTGGACGCGAGCGGCCATGGCTGCTGTCGTGCCTTTGGTGTTGCGCACTCGAACCGCGATGACGTTGCGCCCCCGGACCAAGTGTGGCTGGATGTCGAAGGTGACCAACTGACGCGTGGATTCGCCTTTGCCTATTTGCCGGCCATTGACAAACAATTCGTATTCATCATCGGCGCCGATAATGACTAAGGCTTGTTCAGCCGTGCTGACATGAAACGTTTTGCGAAAGAAACAATCCCCCTGCGGAACCGCGTTGCGCGGATGCTCTGCAGTCCAGATCCAATTCGCTTCTTGCCCGCTTATCGGGGTGTAAGCCATGGCCATTAGGGCAAACAAAATGAAACAAGTTGAAACCGACAAAGGGTTGAATCGCGTGTTCGGGCTGCCGGTTCGGTACGGATTGCCAAAGGCAGCCTGACTGAAAAACCTCCCCAGCGTTCCCAGCGCATCTTGCGTTGTGCGGCTCATTTCATCGCATCCTTATTGCACTAACGAGCATTCCAAATTCGCCCCGCTAAAAGCCCGGCGGGGTATTGCCCCAATTTAGGCAGCTAAGAGGTGGAGGTTAGTACAAATCGCTCAGACGGAGCAAGATCAACTTTCAGACAATAAGGGCAATCTGCTTGCCGACCGTTCACTGAGGATCCTGGGGACCCCATTTGGGTTATTTGTGGAGGGTGCTTTTTCCCAAAATAGCTTTCGTAATGCGATTCGGCTTTTCTCTGGTGAATGCTAGCAAAGCAAAAAGAGTTGAACGGAGATTGGAGGAAATCAGTCCTTGCATAGTTGGCCGAAAACTGTCATATTCTTGACTGCTGCGTCCGTAGCTCAATTGGATAGAGTATCGGTCTTCGGAACCGAGGGTTGCAGGTTCGAGCCCTGCCGGGCGTACTGCCTAAGTCCTTGCTAAATAAGGGGCTTAGGCTTTTTTTGTGAACTGAGGTTCGGACGGGCGAAACTCGATTTCACAAAAATTCACAAACTCGGTTCCTTTTGACAGGACGATTACCGTTCCCTCCTTTGTCGATCTAAGCAACCTTTGTCGATCTAAGCAACGAAGCTTCTTCGCCGCACTCTCGACGGCGGCCTTCCAGTCGCCTTGGTCGATACCCTTCGCAACTTGAGACTTGAGCCGTTCCGATTCAGAAGACTCGTACCCATAGCGTCTCTTTCGGAAAAAGTATCCCCGCTTTTGCTTGAACCGGGTATGGTAGTCTGTTAACATGTCTGACAAGTTGATGTTTGGGAAAGTGCATTTTTGGGAGATTGTTGAATGCGATTGGCAGCGATAGAGCGGCGGACGACGGTGGATCTGGTCGTCGACCGGATTGCGAAAGTGATCAAGGATCAGAAGCTGGCCGCTGGTTCAAGACTGCCAGGCGAACATGATCTGGTGGCCCAGCTGCAAGTCAGTCGCCCCGTACTTCGCGAAGCGCTTGCTCGGCTTCAAATTTTAGGGCTGGTCGATATCCAGCGTGGACGCGGCACCTTCGTCGGCGATACGAGCAGCTTGACCAATTGCGTGCGATTGCTGCAAACGGCGGTGACGATCTCGCCGCAGGAACTGCTATCTTATGCAGAACTCCGTTCGGCCATCGAAGTACAAGCAGCTCGGCAAGCCGCTGAGAAAGCGACCGATGAAGATATTCAGGAGCTGGCGAAGTTACTCAAGCATTTGGATGATGACGAGTTGCCTTATGCAGATGCACTCGATATAGATTTCCGCTTCCATCGCAAGTTGCTATCGATCGCAGACAACAAATTGATGCAGAACTTGATGGAAGTTATTTACGAATTTGTTCTGGCCCAGATGGCTCGTACGACCCCTTCTCAAAAAGACAATCAAGTTGGGCGACGACTGCACGGCGAGATCCTTAAGGCTGTCCGCGAACACGATGCCGATGCAGCCGAATCGGCCATGCGTAAACACATGCAAGCTGTACTCACGCGACTGGAGAAGCTGACATGATGCACTTCAAGCAAGTTCTACGCCGTGGACTTCGCCAAGGTTCTCTTCCCAGCCACGCTGTTTCGGAATTCTGGCGAGTTTCAATGCAGTTCACCGCCTATGGAGCGTGCCCGATACTCTGGGGCATAGCACTCTGGGGCCTTTCTCAGATGGTTTCGATTGCGCTGGCCGATGAGCCGGTAGCTTCTCCGCAGCAGCTTGAATTTTTCGAGAGAAAGATTCGACCGGTGCTGATCGAGCACTGTTACGAATGCCATGCAGCGGATTCGAAGATTATTCAAGGTGGACTGCGTGTGGATCATCGCGCTGGACTTCTCAAGGGAGGCGATAGTGGTCCTGCGATCGATCTCGAGCAACCCAAGGAAAGTTTACTGATCAAGGCGGTCCGTTACGAAGATGTCGAGATGCCTCCTAAGGGAAAGCTCTCGGATTCGATCATCGCCGATTTCGAAACATGGATCGCGATGGGCGCTCCGGATCCGCGCGTTGTCAACGAGGCTCCCGCTGCGCGAACCATCGACTTGGAAGAGGGGCGAAAATTCTGGGCATTTCAACCGATCGCCGATCCCGAGCGTCCCGCGGTGAACGACTCTTTATGGCCACTGGATGCGATCGATCATTTTATCCTAGCGAAACAAGAAGCGGCGGGTATTAAACCCGTTGCCGATGCCGATCGTTACATGTGGCTTCGACGCGTAAGCCTCGATTTGACCGGTCTGCCACCGACGCCTGCCGAGATCGATGCGTTTGTTCGAGACAACTCGCCTCATGCCTGTGCGAACGTTGTGGATCGACTGTTGGGATCGCGGGCCTTTGGAGAACGTTGGGCGCGGCACTGGTTGGATCTGACCGGTTACGCGGATATGATCGGAACGTCCAATAACGTCTTCGCTGAATATGCATATCGCTACCGTGATTACTTGATCGACGCCTTCCATAAGGACAAACCCTTTGACCGTTTTGTTCGCGAACAGATCGCGGGCGATCTAATCGAAACATCCGATGTGGTTGAGAAAGCAGAGTGCATTACGGCGACCGGTTTCCTGATGCTGGGTGACGTGGAGATTGTTGAGCCTGACAAAGCGAAGATGGAGGCGGATCATATCGACACGCAAGTCACGAAAATTGGCGCAACCTTTTTAGCGATGACGATAGGCTGTGTGCGGTGCCACGATCATAAGTTCGATCCGATTGGTCTTGAGGATTACTACGGTATCGCGGGTATGCTCCGCAGTTCGCCGTCAACCCATAAAATTCCGTTTGGTGTCTGGAGCACTCTCAATTCGACCGAACTGCCTGAGACTCCCGAGCAGATCGAAGAGCGTAAAAAGCTTGAAGCTGAGCACGGAGAAAAAATAGCAAACCTCAAGGCCGAGCAGTCGAAGCTGAACGAAGAGAAAAAATCGATTGTCGCTGAGCTGGCGAAACTCGAAAAAGAAAACAAAGAAAGCCTATTAGCTGAATTGACCAAGCGACGCGACGAGTTGACCGAGAAGCTTAAAACGCTCGGTGCGGAGATTCAGCATTCCGAGTTTTTCAGTTCAAAAGTGCCGAGAGCCTATGCGATGCATGACGGCGAAAACCCAACCGACATGCCGGTTTATATCCGCGGCAATGCGTATGCACCGGGAAAGATTGTGCCGAGAGGTGCGCTTCGAGTCGCATCATGGCAAACGTTTCCCGAGATCCCTGCCGGACAGAGTGGACGACTGCAATTGGCGGACTGGCTCGTCGATGAGCGGAATCCGCTAACAGCTCGCGTGACAGTAAATCGAATTTGGCAAAAACTGTTCGGCGAAGGTTTAGTCCGTTCGGTCGATTACTTTGGAGTGCGAGGCGAAACGCCTTCGCATCCGGAATTGCTCGATCATCTGGCGACTCGTTTTATGAAGAATGGTTGGTCGCAAAAACAGCTCATTCGATCGATCGTTCTCAGTCGAGTGTATCGTTTGAGCAGTATCAATGACGCGCAATCGATTAAAGTTGATCCGGAGAATCGTTTGCTATGGCGAATGCATCGACTGCGATTGGATGCCGAATCGATTCGCGACTCGACACTCGCAATCAGTGGAGAACTGCGAGAGAGCCATGGTGGTCCAGCATTGGTACTTGAAAATGTTGAGAATACAGGTTCTTTAGTCGCAGCAGGCGTGAATCCTCCCAACTACGCACACAAGAAGCCGCGTCCATCGCAAGAATTTGAACGAACGCTTTATCTACCGGTGATGCGGACCGGTTTTACCGGCGAGGATCGCATTCGCAACTATTTTGATTTCGTTAATCCCGCTTTGATTGCGGGACAGCGCAATCAAACGGTTGTTCCTACGCAGTCGCTATTTCTGATGAATAACGTCGCGTATCGCAAGCGAGCGAAGTTGATCATCGATCAACTGTTTGCCGAATCAAAAACGCGAGAGGAACGACTCGAGCAGCTGTGGCTGCGCATTGTATGTCGACCGACGAGTCCTTCCGAACGACAGGATGCCATTGCATTCTTGGAAGAGACTCAAACGCTTCACACGTCTGATAACATGAAAAACAGTGAGACGATTGCTTGGCAAGAACTCTGCCACAGTTTGCTGTCTTCC
>JBIKMB010000294.1:0-6454 GCA_044359485.1 Pirellulaceae bacterium
AACGCGCTGCAACGCACGGCGGCGCGGGCCTGGCCTGGCGGCACACGGGTTAAACGATTCAGCACACTCCATACCCGTGCGTGCTTGGAAACAATACCCGTCTGCGCTTGGAACAATACCTCTGCGCGCTTGGAACAATACCTCTGCGCACTGGAAACACCGGTTGCGCCAAATGCCAGACAGCTCACATCGCGATCGCCTTCATACGTACAATTGTACGTATACACCATAATCATGGATTGAAGATATGGGTTTACAGGCCAAAAGGAACATGCGCTGGAGTTTCCCGGGATACGCGCCATTCAACCTCCGTGGGCCACTGGTCGCGAGGGCCTTGCGGGACAAACTCCCGGTACAAACAACTCCAATTCCACCAGTCCCATTCCGGGAAATAAACATCACCGGTCGATTGCGTTAAAACGCGAGTGAGCAACACATCGTCGCAGTGCGGAAGTAAAAGTTTGTAGATCTCCGCACCACCGACCACAAATAGGTGCGCTGTAGCACCTCCACAAACAAGAACCTCGTTCCAATTCGCAGCAACACTCACGCCGTCAATGTTCAAGTTGCTATTGCGAGACAGCACGATCGTTTTTCGTCCCGGCAAAGGTCGACCGATCGAGTCAAAGGTCTTTCTCCCCATCACCAGCGTGTGCCCTAGGGTTGTCCGCTTAAAACGCTGAAGATCTGAGGATAATTTCCAAGGAAGCTCATTTCCATTTCCAATCAAACCATTCCGATCCATCGCAACAATGGCTGTAACCCGTAGTGCCATGGTTTTTTATCTCTTCCTGAGTATCAAAAATAGATTTGCTTCAACGGTTCCGCGACTCTAAACCGAGACTGCAACCGGATCTCCAATGTACCATTGACTTAAATTATCCGAATTGCGATGAACCTCGCGGTACAGCGTGTCGCGTTCGACCGGTAACCGACCAGTTTCGCTGATCAAGCGTTTAATCTGTTCGACTGTCAGCATCTGAGGAGTCGTTGCTCCAGCATCATGATAAATTAATTCATGCCGAACGGTTCCGTCGATATCATCTGCTCCATAGCTGAGGGCGACCTGAGCCGTTTCGATTCCAAGCATGATCCAGTATGCCTTGATATGAGGTACATTATCAAGAAACAATCTTGCGACCGCCATGGTTCTCAAGTCCATAATGGCCGTCGGCTTGGGTATATGTGCAAGCTTCGTATTGTCGGGATGGAATGCGAGTGGAATGAAGGTTTGGAAACCACCCGTTTCATCTTGTAGTTCTCTCAGACGCGAGAGGTGATCGATTCGATGGTATGCGGTCTCAATAGATCCATACAACATCGTACAATTGCTCTTAATCCCCAGTTGGTGGGCCGTGCGGTGCACTTCCACCCACTTGTGAGAATTCGCTTTATGCTCGCAGAGTTGCGAACGAACTTCAGGATGAAAGATTTCCGCTCCGCCGCCAGGCAAGCTTCCTAAACCTGCGTCCCGTAAATCCGAGAGAATTTCACGCAGCGACTTTTTGGTGAGGAATTCAAACCAGTTGATTTCAACCGCGGTCCAGCCTTTTAAGTGCAATTGTGGATAAGCTTGGTGCAGCGTGCTTAAAATTCCGCGGTACCAATCGTAACCCAATTTATGATGTAAGCCACCGACAATATGCATTTCGGTGCATCCGTTATCGACCGCCTCGCGTCCACGTTGCAGTATTTGCTCTTCGGACATTACGTAGCCTTTTGGATCGCGCAGATCCGACCGAAACGCGCAGAAGCGACAGCGATACACGCAGACGTTGGTCGGGTTGAGATGCGTATTAATATTGTAATAGGCGACGCTACCATGCCTGCGCTCACGCACCCAATTGGCCAAGGCTCCGACGTCTTGTAGCGGAACGGCGGGGTCATACAAGAACAAACCGTCGTCGAACGTCAGACGTTCACCACCTTCAACTTTGTGCCGTATATTGCGGAGTCGGTCTTGGATTGTTGGAATCGTCATATCAAGTCCCAGGCCTTTGTAGTGGAAGTCCAGCAACTATTTTTTAAAGCTTGTTTTGCGTCGATGCAGTAGTGCTACCGTAGTTTTTTCAGTTGCTTGGCCCTTTTGGGCGAATTACGAGACTGATCTAAAACGGTAATTGCCGCGGCTAACACCGTCGGCGGATCTCCACCGCCGTAAGCCGATCTTTTCATTCCGTAATTTATAGCGATTCTTAACCGGTTAGGATTCGTCAGGGTCAACCAGTGATGCCAACTGGGTCAAAGTACTCTGGTTCCTGGCCGGTGGCCCATTTAATGTTACAACCGATACTCGGTTTTTGGACTTCGGCCACAGGTAAGCCTGCCAGCACAGCGTCCAAGGCAGCACGGAGGTCTTTGCCACTCAAGGGGAGACCATTTTTCGGACGGCTATCGTCGAGTTGACCTCTGTATACCAGGTGATGCTTGGAGTCAAAAAGGAAAAAATCGGGCGTGCAGGCAGCGCGATACGCTTGCGCGACATCCTGTTTCTCATCGAACAAATAGGGGAAAGTGTAGCCTTGTGCGGCAGCTTCGGCCGTCATCTTGGTCGGTCCATCATCGGGGTGCGATGTGACATCGTTGGAGCTGATACCTACAATTCCCACTCCCTTGGCCTGGTATTCGACTCCGATTTTGGCAATTTCGGACGCGACATGTTTCACATAGGGGCAATGGTTGCAGAGAAAAATGACCAACAGCGGTTTGCCGGTATAGTCCGAGTTTTGGACCATTTTGCCGTTCGCCCCTTCTTGCATATTGGGCAAGGCGAAGGAAGGGGCTTTGGTTCCGAGGGCCAGCATGGTGCTTGCTGTACGTACCATTGATCTATCTCCATTCGTTTTTGGACCGATGATGCTCATCGGCGGTTAAGCGGACGGTGGCAACAGTCCCTGACTCGGGTACTGTGCGACCCGCCACGGAAGCCTTGACAATAGGTACATCGGCTTTGGCAGCGAATCCATATTGATTTTAGAGATCAGGGAAGGCCTTGCCCACGGGCTAGACGTGGAAAAAGCCGGTAAGCATTGGCCGTGGTGATCTCACCCATTTTTGCTGCCGTCAATAGTTTGGTTTGGGCCAACATTTCCAGCGTATGGATGACTCTGGCTGGCTCATTGGGGCGAGCGGAGCGATGGGGCTCAGGCGACAGGTATGGGGAATCGGTTTCGACGAGCAAGCGATCGAGAGGAACTTTGCTAGCCACTTCCCGCAGGGCCGAGAGTTTTTTGTAAGTTAATTGACCTGCGAAGCTGATATACATGCCCAAATCGAGGAATGCGCGGCACACTTCCCAGGTAGAGACAAACGAGTGCATAACACCGCTGACCTGATAACGTGGCAAGGTTGCCGTCAAGAAGTCGATCATTTCGCGGTCGCAGTCGCGGGAGTGCACGACGATGGGGAGAGCTTGTTGGTGCGCGAGTTGGATATGTCTTTCGAAGAAATCGAGTTGTGTTTCCCAGGGGCAATCGTGCCAATAGCGATCAAGGCCGGTTTCGCCGATGGCAGCGACCCGAGGTGAATCTGCTAATTCCTCAATTTTTGTCCAATCTTCCGTGGTTGCTTGATGGCAATAGTTGGGATGAATACCAACCGCGGCTCGCAGGTTCAGAATCCGCTCTGACAATTGAACGCATTGTTCGCTGGAACTGCGGGTGGTGCCGATATTCAAGATCGATTCGATTCCAACTCGTGTCGCTCGTTCCAGCACAGCATCGAGAGATTCCGAAAATTGCTCATCGCACAAATGAGCATGCGTATCAACCAACGGCATCGCTTGAACCTAGCGAGAGAAAAAGAAACGAGTCAGGTGATAGAAGACGGGAGCGGCAAAGCAGAGGGTGTCGATGCGATCGAGAACTCCAGCGTGGCCGAGGACTAAACTGCCATAATCGGTAACGCCGCGGTCGCGCTTAATAGCGCTCATAGTCATGGAGCCCAGAAAACCCATGCCGGCCACCACCATTGAGAGTATGGCAGCTTCCCAGATTTCGAAAGGTGTTACCCAATACAAACATAAGCCGCACAGGCCGGTCGCTAGTACTCCGCCGAATAGGCCTTCCCACGTGCGGCTGGTGGAAACATCTTTTGCGATGATGGTCTTACCGATCAATTGCCCGCTGACCCAAAAGAACACTTCGGACAATTGGCAGATCAAGACGAAGAAGAAAAGTAAACCTGCATTACTTCCTTCCCAGCGTTCTCCGCGACTGCTGTAGAGTTTCAGATCTAACAAAGCAGGTGCGTGGCTCAACGCATACACGCAAATCAGCAGTCCGAGTTGTATTTGGGCAGATCGCTCTAAAAATTTCTTTGGATCACCGGCAATCGCGATACGTGCGGGGACGAATAGCGACGCATAAACGGGAATCATGATGCTGTAGATCGCGTAGAAATCGACGGGCCGGCCATCGTGCCGGTAGATGGTAGTTCCCCCTAATCCGATCAAAACATATTGCAGCGGGGTGAAGATAACCAAGGCCCAGAAAAGGGCTCGATGATCACCTCGGCGTGTGGGTGTCATAGTGATAAATTCACGCAGCGCCCAAAATGAGACCAAACCGAAAAGTACGACTGTACCGACGCGATGGAGCAGCAAGCCAAAGACGAGGATGGCGCACATCAGCCACCACGCTCGAACTCGTAGATCGAAGCGACGGATTAGTGCGGGATTGATATTCGCAGGGGGCTTTTGCTGGAGCCATTGGCTGACTGCCGTCGCAATGGCTAAGGTGGCCAGAACAACTCCGAGCAGAATATTTGTTGGAAGATTTAGCCAGACCGCTTGGACAACCTCTACAACTTCGCCTGGTATCTTCTGAAGTTGGGATGGGAACCCAGACCCTTCAGGGTTTTCAGCAGTGGGCTGTGAAGCAACCTGCCCTAGCAACCGAAGGAGATGGTCCATGCAAACGATACCCGAAATGAAAAAAGATCACGAAACGCAAATAATCGTGCCCAGATTGAAACAGATAGTCCTCATTTGATCAACTATCCTTCAATTTCCGAACCGTTTCACGCGCTCTTTTTAAAAAATCTCCCTTAGATTCTCCCTTTTCCAGATAAATAGGACTTCCCATGGTAATGCAACTCAACAGGGGAACGGGCAAGACTTCGCCACGGGGGAGAACACGATTGAGATTATCCATGTACACAGGTATCAACTCGAGATCGGGTCGTTTTTTTGCCAAGTAATACAGCCCGCTCTTGAATTCTCCCATGTCAGCATCGCTGTTTCGGCTACCTTCAGGAAATACAATCAGCGAATAGATATCTCCGATTTCGCGGAGCATGGTATCGATGGGGCTTTGATGAACTTTGATTTCGTGTCTGTCGATCAGCATGGCATTGAAGGAGCTGGCCACGTAGCGACGGATGGCCGTTTTTCCCCAATAGTCTTTCGCGGCGACAGGACGGGTGAGGGCTCTCAATTCTCGCGGTAACGCGGACCATAACACGACAGCATCGAGATGGCTCGTGTGATTGGCGAAATAAACTCTTTGGCAGGTGTCCGGTGCGCAGTTGATCCAGCGGACCGTAAAGCCACTTAGCAATTTGGCCAGTACAGCGATGGTCGTTCCAACAATTCTACGATCCGACGACAAAGCTGCCGGCTTCGGGCGATCCGAGGAATTGTTAACAGGAAACACAGCCGCCATGAAAATAAGTCTCAACGCAAAAAGATCTTTGGTCAATCAAAATCGTAAAGCAATGGACCCTTTCCGGCCAGTCTCATCGCGGAAATCGGTCTTGTTCTAGCGTTCTTTTCCCAGGAAATTCGTCCAAATACCCGTTAAACTTGCCGTATTCGGAAATCTTAACCATTTTAGGCCTCTTTAGAACGGTTCCGGGGCGATTTAAAATCAGCCGGTTTGAGCAATCCCTAATTCGCTTTTTGCCTCCCAGCGAGCCTCTCCAATGATTTCACGAACAGGCCCAAATGTTTGGCTCCTCGCGTTTGTCTTTACCTCCGTTCTCGGCAGCAGTTGGCTTTTGGCGGAAACCAAAAATTCCAAGCCAAATTTTATTGTGATCCTCAGCGATGATATGGGGTTCAGTGATCTAGGCTGTTACGGCGGTGAAATTGGGACGCCGCATCTGGATGGCTTGGCCCGCAATGGCTTGCGGTACACGCAATTCTATAACACGGCTCGTTGCTGTCCGACTCGTGCCAGTTTGCTGACCGGTCTATATCCACATCAAGCGGGTATTGGACACATGATGGAAGATAAGGGCTTGCCGGGATACCAGGGTAATCTCAACACCAATTGTCGCACGATCGCGGAAGTATTGAAGCCAAACGGTTATCGCAGTTATGCCCTAGGAAAGTGGCATGTGACTCGGCATGCGGGTGCCGAGGGGCCAAAACAGAATTGGCCGTTGCAGCGCGGCTTCGATCGATTTTACGGGACCATACATGGTGCTGGCAGTTTTTACGATCCATCGTCCT
>JBIKMB010000091.1:0-21006 GCA_044359485.1 Pirellulaceae bacterium
ACAGTCCAACGAGGGCACAGTCCAACAAGATCGAGCGCCGTCTACCAGCTTCGTGCTTTAGACCAATACGCGACCGGCAACCGTCTTCAGCGTTGGCATAAGGGCAGCAGCCGATGCTCGTAGACCTTGAACTTCCTTCGGCCACAGTTCGATTTCCAAACGATCGACCACTCCAGGTCGCCCCACCAACGTCGGAACCGACAAAGCCACATCGCGAATACCGTAGCAACCTTCTTGCACCGAGGCGACGGGCAGCAAGCGGCGTTGATCGAGCGCGATAGCTTCGATCACATCCCGAATAGCGATACCGACTGCGAAGCCTGCTCCCCCCTTCTTCGAAATCATTTCCGCACCCGACGTTTTCGCGCGTTGAAAAATTTGCTGGGCGAGTTGGTTGTTCCAGCCTGGGAATTTATCCAGCGGCATTCCACCGATGGTCGCGCTGGAAAAGATCGGCACCATGCTGTCTCCATGTTCGCCGAGGATTAGAGCTCTGGTTTGGGTTGGGGCAACTTTGAGTTGGGCAGCAATCAGCGCACAGAAACGAATGGTATCCAACTGAGTTCCCAAGCCGATCACTTGCGGAATAGGCAAGCCGAGTTTCTTTTGAGCGATATAGGTCAAGATATCGACTGGGTTTGATACAACCAGCACGATAGCATCTTTGCGATAACCGACCTTTTGGATTTGCTGCAGGATCGAAGCGAACAAATCTGTGTTTCGATTGATTAAGTCGAGGCGACTTTCATCGGGCTTACGTCGTAAACCAGCGGTGATGCAAATCACATCGCTATCGGGGACATGCTCATAGCCACCGGAGACAATCAGTTGGTCTGCGGTGCTTGGTCCACCGTGAAGCAGATCGAGTGCGTGGCCCGCAGCCAGATTTTCATTCAAATCGATCAAAGCGATTTGTCGCACGATACCGCCGCACTGCAGGGCGAACGCTGCGCAGGAACCGACCAAACCGCCACCACCGATAATGCTAACTTTCATCGTCGTCTACCTAACCTGATAAACCTGTTATTTGGATATTGGCTGAATGATCTAGCCGAAAGAAAAAGATTACTTCGCTGAAGCGAGTTGCTTCATCACTTGTTCGGTAATCAATTGAACAAGCCGATCTTCGTTGAGAGCCGCGTTGGCCGATGCGACTGCAGATGCTGCAGGTGCGGTCGCATTGGGTCCCATAGCGGGTGGCGCGGGGAAAGCGCGTCTTTCGACACCCGAGCTATCCCAACTATCGCGGAAAATATCGTTCGCGCAAACATCGCAGTTTTTGTATTCAGCCGTATTTCGCGGATCGGCAAAGCCCCACTTGGCCTTGAGCGCCAGCAATTCTCGTTCTTTTTCCTCGTTAAAGTAGGATATATTGCCGAGCTGCTTGGCCAACATCAGGATACGGCAATAAGCATCCAGAATTTCAGTCCACCAATAAGCTCGTTCCACATCCTCGCCGAAGCTCACGGTGCCGTGATTGGCCAGAATCATGACATTCGTCTTGTGAACGAACGGCAAGATCGTATCGGCGAAGGCTTGTCCTCCCGGAGTTTCATATTTGGTGATGGGAATATCACCCAAAAATACTTCGACTTCAGGCAGCACGCATTGCGGAATCGGTTCTCTGGCGACTGCAAAAGCAGTTGCGTGAGGAGGATGGCAATGCACGACAGACTTGATATCGCTTCGCTGCTTATAAATCTCCAAGTGCAACAGCGCTTCGCTGCTGCGCTTCTTGCGACCGGCGAGTTGCTTTCCCGTCATATCGATCAAGCAGATATCATCAGGCTTGAGGAAACCCTTGGAGTGCATCGTAGGCGTGCACAAGACTTCGTTGTCGCTGATACGGACAGTAATGTTACCATCGTTGGCAGCGGCGAATCCCTTCTCATAGATTCTTCGGCCTATTTCGCAGATATCCTGCTTAATCTTGTGTGCATTCACCATAGTCATGATCCTTTTAGGAATCTCTAAATAAAGACTTATTTCAACTGAGCGAGTGTCGCCGGATCGATCTGAAAGGTATCGATGATCGCAGCATTGTAGGCATCAACGGGTTTCAATTCGGGCTTAAAAGCAGCGGCAGCTTCAGCGCCATCACTGACCGCGATGACGGTACCAGGGGTCGCTCCTAAATCATCCCACACGACAACCATATCTTGTTCGCTTGGAATACCTTTCCCCAACAAGTCATGGCTGATCGAATGAGCGACCATCAAACGACCACCGCGAAAACTAGGATGAGCGCGGCTGAGCGTCACGTATCCAATCGTTTTGTAGAGATGCATTTAACGGTTCTCCTTTCGGGAACGCCAATATCCGTCGTCATAAATACGGTTGCAAATATTCATCATCGCTGGCACATTCCATTGACGTGAATCGAGTATCCATACATCGGGAGTAGCCTCTTGGAGCGCAAACTGAAAATCAGCCCAACTGGCGATTCGCGCTCCGCGGAGACCAATCCGATTGACGGCCATATTCAGTTCGAACGAATTTTTGGCAATTACCACACCCAGCCGATGGCCGGAGGATATGGCCAGTTGCAATCGTTTTACCGTTTGGTCCACATCACCTTCGGCCTGCATGACCGAAGCCCGCCGTGGGCACAATTGTTTTCTCAATGATTCAACATAATTTTCCGCTGCCAGCACCGCCAAGGCTGCTGGTCGCTCTTTGGCCTGCGCCGAATCACTCGTCGCATGATGGGCTTTCCCGCCACGAACCCATGTCACTTTTGCGTCTCGCAGCAAGTCGCGAGCTGCGGGCGTGATCACAGCATTCGGTCGAATGCGAACAAGTTTGATCCCCTTTAACTTTCCTTCCAACGACTGTACCGAGATGACGCTGGCCATCAATTCAAGTTCGTCGTTGCTTGCCGGTGGAACGGCAGCCGTTATGACTGCTGCCTCCTCCGCTTTGACCTGCTGCGCAAGGCGAGCCAAGACTTCGCGAACAAGCAATTCGAATTGATTTGCGTCCGTCGACATGGCCAGAGTGCGCTCTTCCTAATATTTCTAAGTAATCTTTGTATCTACACCGCTTTGTAAGGCGGGCTGCTCTATCTGGGGTCGTTTTCATTCTCTAGGCTCGTTCCCACCCCCCGATCGAGCAGAGTTCGTTCAGCCGCTTGTAGGATCGACGATCCCCAGAACGGCCCAGCGAACGGGCGAGTTTTCAATACCAAACAATTCTTTCAAGGCGCTGCCGTCACTGGTCATCATGACGGTATCACCGATGCCCGATCCGAGGCAATCGATCACCAGCACCGGTCCACCATCGGGTCGCTTCAGGTCGACCATCAACGGTTGCACGATGAGCAACTTTTGGTTGTTCAGTGTCGTGTGTTTCACCGTTGATGTTGCGCGTCCGAGGACGAGTCCGACTTGCATAGTCTTATCAAGTTTAAGGGTAAGCGTTCAAAAACTATTTCAAACCTGGATCACCCAAGATCCAGAGATCATCGATCAGTGAGCAACGTCTTTCACGGGTGAAGGTCATCGGTGTGGTTACACCTTCGCCTGTAGGTCCAGCGATTGAGAAGGACAGATAACCTTCTCCACCCAGTCCCAAGGCCGCCATACATGGACCGTTTTTGACAAACAGCGTTGTGTCCATTGCGCGAGCCATCTTGGTCATGTTTCGCACATTGCGCGAGTGAATGAGGCTGGTGTGGCGATAACCATGTTCGTAGTGTTTAGCCAATTCGATGCCATGATCGATATCTCGGCAGCGCACAAAAGGAACGAAGGGCATCATCTGTTCCACTTCGACAAATGGATGCTCTGCGACCGTTTCGCCAAACAATAACTCGACGGAGGATGCAACATGTCGCCCTGCAGCGGCAGCCAGTTTGGAAGCATCTTGGCCCAACAAATCTTTGGTCGGACTAAGATGCTTGTGCGAGCCCTCTCCCACTTCGGCGAACGCAGCGGCGGTAAGCTTTTGAATTTCGAGACTGTTTAAGCGAACGGCACCGGCACGCTCCATCGCCTGCATCATCGCATCGAAAACGCTTTCCACCACGAACACTTCTTTTTCCGCGATACAGAGCAGGTTGTTATCATAGCTGGCACCCTGAATAATGCAGCGGGCGGCTAGATCCAAGTCTGCGGTCTCATCGACGACAACCGGTGGATTGCCTGGACCAGCAACAATCGCCCGTTTGCCGCTGTTTAAGGCGGCTCGAGCTACAGCGGGACCTCCGGTAACACAAATCAAAGCGATGTCGCGAGATTTGAATAATGCATTTGCGGTATCCAAGGTTGGATTCTTGATGACGCAGATCAAGTTATCAATACCGATATCATTGGCGATGGCCTTGTTGAATCGCATCACACCTTCCGCTGCCACTTTTCGGCCGCTGGGATGAGGATTGACAACGACCGTATTCCCACCGGCAATCATGCTTACCGAATTGCCCGTAATGGTCGGAAGTGAGTGGGTAACTGGCGTGATGGCACCGATTACGCCAAAGGGAGCATGTTCGATCACTGCCAAACCGCGATCGCCGCTGAAGGCCTCTGTCTTCAAAAATTCAACACCAGGAGCCCGAGCGCCAAGCGTTTTTAGTTTCTCGATTTTATGGGGAAGTCGACCGATCTTGGTTTCTTCCATTTCCATCGTTCCCAATTCAACGGCCGAATCGATGGAGATACGTCGAATATGTTCGATGGCTCGTTTGCGATCTTCAATCGGTCGCATCCGCAGCAATTCAAAGGCCTCTCGGGCTGCCGCAACCGCTTCGTCAACGCTATCGAATAAACCATAGCGACCATGAAAACGGCCTGCCGCTGCTTTCGCCCCGCTTTGTTGGCGAACTTCGGCCAACACTTGGCTTACCACACTTCGGATGAGATCTTCGCTGATTTGCATAATGAAACTTCGATTCGCAAAGGATTTTTTTCTAGGAACGGATTGCAGCCCTTAATTTTCACATGAACTTTTTGGCTCGATAGGTCGGTCGCCTAATTGGGCTGATCTTCTCGGTGATAGACGCAATTTTTTTCGATGTGAACTTGATCGACAATTCCGATGATGACCGCATCGATCGGCAGTTTGCTTGTTTCAGGTGTGAAACGTGCGCTGCTCCCCTGAGTGATCAAAACAAAATCGCCAATGCCCGTGCCAAGCGTATCGACCGCAACAAACGTTCTGCCGGTTGCGATGAGCTTCTTATTTTCCGGTGGTTCGAGCCGGTAAGGCTCAACCATCAACAGTTTCCAACCTCGCATCGACTCCACTTTCTGAGTCGCCACGATGGAACCGGTGACTTTGGCAACAAACATTGCGGACCTAGCCTTTCACCACATTCATGGTTTGACGGGCAACAACAAGTTCTTCATTGGTTGGTATCACCCACAACTGGACACGACTGCCGGGAGCATCGATTCGATACTCCCCTTTACCGTGCGCATTCTTTTCGAGATCGAGTTGGATTCCCAAATCGCTCGCATTTTCGCAGACTTTTTGCCGGATGTTACGTCCGTTTTCACCGATGCCGCCGGTGAAAACGATCGCATCGGCACCTCCGAGGAGCATAAGTTGCCCGCCGAGATGACGGCGAATTTCGGCGACGTACACATCCAACGCGAGTTGAGCATCCGTGTTGCCCTGCGCGGCTCCATTTTCCAAATCGCGAATATCTCCCGACAAACCGCCACTTAAGCCTAACAGTCCACCTTGGGTGGCCAAGTCTTTGAGTACACCTGGCAAATCCTTACCGGTCAATTCCATCAACAGCGGCAAGGCGAATGGATCAAAGTCACCTACGCGGTTATTTTGTGGTAAACCGGTCTGCGGACTCATTCCCATCGTTGTGCCAACACTCTTGCCCGCGTGAATCGCGCATAGACTGCTCGATCCCCCCAGATGACAAGAAACGACCCGTGCATCGGTTCGGCCCATCAGTTCAGAAGAACGCTGAGCGATAAAGCGATGACTGGCGCCATGAAAGCCCCAGCGGCGAAGTGGCAATGCATCAGCCCACGCCTTGGGAATTGCATAACGTTTTTGGGATTCCGGAATCGTTCGATGAAAGTCTGTTTCGAAAGCAGCCACTAATGGAATATGGGGAACGGCCGCCGCCAATTGACGCATCGCCGCCAGGTAAGGCGGATTGTGCGCCGGAGCAACAGGCGTCATCGTATCCATCGCGGCCAAGACCGCTTCATCGATCCGGAAAACCCCGGATAAATGTCCGCCGTGCACAGCCTTAAACCCAATCGCAGCCACTTCACCTGCATCTTTCAAGCAACCGTTAGCCGAATCAGTCAACTGTTGCAAGCAGGCTTGTACAGCCACGCCATGATTGGGCACAGGCATATCCAACTCGGCTTTGTATTCTCCTATTTGGACCGCGCATCGACTTATGGGCGCACCGATTCGTTCAACCGAACCACGAGCCAACTGAGACTCGTTTTCCATATCGAACAAACGATACTTAAAGCTGGTCGAGCCTAAATTCGCTACCAAGACCTTCATTCCTGTTCGTCCTTGCAAGGAGGGTTCTGGGCTCTTACTTGAAAAAAGCTTCGGTGAGTCCTTCGGCTGGGCGAGGGATCACATGGCTGCTGACCAATTCACCAACTTGAGTTGCCGCAGCGGCACCCGCTTCGACGGCCGCACGCACGCTGCCAACATCTCCGCTGACGATCGTTGTCACCAAAGCATTGCCAATATCAATGCGTTTGACGATTTCAACGCTAGCCGCCTTTGCCATCGCATCGGTAGCTTCGATGAGAGCCAATAAGCCGCGGGTTTCGATTAAACCAATTGCTTTTTGCATATCTATAGTCCGTATCTCTTTTGTTTTTGTTGTAGTCGACGATTTTCTTTTTTGAGGCATCGCAATCACCGGCAGTCAATCACCATCAGCGATCGTAGGTAACGCTAAGATTTCGCCCTGTGACAACTCGCCGATTATGGCAAGCCTCAGCGGACGAATGGGAATGGGTATTAGGCATTAGGCAACTTGAGAACTTTGCCTAAGTCTTCATGCGGTCGAGCGATAACCTGTACGCTAACGACTTCGCCGATACGGCCCGCAGCAGCAGCACCCGCATCCGTTGCTGCCTTGACGGCTGCCACATCACCGGTCACAAATGCGGATACCAATCCGCTACCCACTTTGTCCCAGCCCAGAAACTGAACATTAGCAGCCTTCATCATCGCGTCAGCCGCTTCGACCAAACAGACGAAACCTTTGGTCTCGATCATTCCGAGCGCTTCACTCGTTTTGACCATCGTGTCTATCTCCCATTGAAAAAAACAACCCACAACCTCTCACAGAGAGGCAACTGTTAACAAATCAATGCTCGCACTTGCACGCTGAACCC
The DNA here is from genome assembly GCA_044359485.1 of Pirellulaceae bacterium. GTDB lineage: Bacteria > Planctomycetota > Planctomycetia > Pirellulales > Pirellulaceae > JAFLCP01. The sequence continues at coordinate 7,338 of JBIKMB010000091.1, forward strand.
TGCGGTTTAAGCTCCACTAGGTCGGCAGCATCCAAATGGCAAGCATTCCCTTCATCGGTGTCGATGTGAACCTCGAGCTTCGCTTTCGCATCCGCTCGCACCAACACATCCTCAAAGATGGTGGTACATTGATGCGAACGAATCTTGAGCGTCATCATGTCGCCGTTTTTGACACCGTAGTACGCGGCATCTTCGAAATTCATGTGGACATGTCGCGCTGCGCGAATCACGCCATGATCCAGTTCAATGGCTCCTGCAGGACCAACCAGTACGCATCCCGGCGTACCCTTGATGTCGCCGCTGTGCCGAACCGGCGCGTCGATGCCCAAAGAGATCGCATCGGTAAAAGCCAGTTCTACTTGATTGATGTTGCGAGTCGGTCCAAGAATGCGAACTTCAGGCAACATTCTCTTCCGCGGACCCACCAGCATCACGGTTTCCTTCGCTGCAAAAAAACCGTCCTGGTAAAGATCCTTGAGTATTGTCAGTTTGTGGCCTGGGCCAAATAGTTTCTCGACCGCTTCATCGGTCAAATGACAATGGCGAGCAGAAATGCTGACCAATAGCTTCGGCTTGTAGGAACCTATCGCCGCTGAAGCCGCCGTTGCGATCGTCGGAGCAGGGGAGGGGGTGGTATTCGCTAGAGACGCCAACGTGCGACGCACCACTTGGCGGACCAATGCTTCCACATGTTGTCGCTCTGCCATTTCAACTCCACTCATTTCTTCACTCGACGTCCACGATCAAATATATTTTTTCTGGTAGCGTAGGTTTTCGGTCTCTGTTTGCAGGTTGGAACGAACAGCTTGTCAGTCGTTCTCGATCGGCGTCGAGGTTGCGAGTCCTACTCTCTAAAGATCACTTCCCCGCCGCATCGCTTTTCGCTGGTAATTCCAAATCGTTCGACTTGGATTGTTCCGTCGCAGGTGCCATCAATAAATGAACACCCGCCTTTCTCAGTTCGTCTTGCCAACACTCCTCCAAGGCATCGTCGGCCACAACCGTTTGCACTTCGGATAGTCGACACAGCCGAGCTAAACTGGAATGCCCAAACTTGCTGCTGTCCGCGACAACGATCGTTTGATCCGCACACTGCATCATGGCTCGTTCGGTTTCCACCAACAGCAAATTGCTGTTGTAGTAGCCGCGACGATCCGCGCCAGCGATGCTCAATACGGCCTTCTGCACATTGATGCTGCTGAGCATCTGATTGGCATAAGGCCCCAACGAGACCCCCGTCCGCGTATGGACATAGCCCCCTAACAAAACCAAGTCGACCAGCTCCGATGAAGCGAACAAATGGGCGACGGGAAGGGAGTTGGTGACAACCTGCAACGGTCTGCCAACCAGTTGCTTGGCCAACTCATACGTCGTGCTACCGCCATCCAAGAGGACCGTGTCATGATCTTGGATCAGCGTACCCGCCTTAGCGGCTATGCGACGCTTCATGTCCCACTGTTCATCGCGACGATCAGAGAAAACCTTCACGCCGGCGGACGCTCCCGTAAAGAAAACTCCACCGTGAGTTCTCCTTGCCTCCCCGAGCTCCTCCAGCACATCCAGGTCTCTGCGAATCGTCGATTCGCTCACCGCTAACAAGTCGCGCAGGTCGGGCAACGACACAAATCCGCGGTTCCGGATCAGTTCCAGCAGCCGAGTTCGACGCTCTTCGGTTGTGGAGACGTTACTCACGCTCCCCTCACTTGAGTGATTCGCTGCTATTAGAAACCTACCCCTGATAGAATTGTGTCACAGAAGAGATAGTTTTCAATCACTTAAACCACCGAAAGATAAAAAAACAGGGTAATTTAAATCAATTAAAGGGACTCACCCAACCCAAAGAAACCTAGGGAAAGCGATAACTGAGGGAAAACGCGCTGTAAAATCGCGAAAACGGTCAAAATCGATCATTTTTTGCTCGAACTCAATAATCCAGGGAGTACATCGCCGGATCCATCAGAGACAGGTGCGAATTGGGAATTGGGTTTCGGGAAATTGGGTGCAGCGATTAGACTGAGGGTAACGAGTGACGGAACTTCTTCCTGGATCAGCCTCATGTCGATATTGATCACGATTCGAGTTGCCTTGCGGGCCTTGGCCAAAAACAAGATGCGCGCCAGCTTGACCGTGCTTGGGGTGGTGATCGGCATTGCGGCGGTGACCGCAATGGTCTCGATCGGCATGTCGGCCAGCCAATTGGTTCAAAGCGAGTTTGAGGGATTGGGAACCAATGTCATTTTGGTGTTCCCTGGAAACGAACGTTCGCGTGGAGCCCGTTCTGGGCAAGTGCTGACGTTGACTCCGAACGATTGCAGCGCGATTGCCGATGAGTGCGAAAGCGTTCTAGCTTCCTCTCCTTTGGTGGGTGCCCAAGGCCAATTGATTTTTGGCAATAACAACTGGAGCCCGCGAAGCATGTTGGGGGTTGGATCGGACTATCTTACGGTCCGCAACTGGCAAATGCGTTTAGGCGAATTTTTTGCCGAACGCGATGTGGCCAACTCCAACAAAGTATGCGTCGTGGGGCAAACCGTGGTGAAGCAGTTGTTTCAAACGACCAACCCGATTGGCCAAACCATCCGCATCAAGAATATACCGTTTGAGATCATCGGAGTTTTGGACACCAAAGGCGTCAACATCGTGGGCGAGGATCAAGACGATTTAGTGTTGATGCCTTACACGACCGTTCGCAAACGGCTGCAGCGAAGCAATTTCAACAATGTGGACGTGATTATCGCCAGCGCAAAAAGCACCTCGCGCATGAAGATGGCCGAACTTGAGATCAAAGCATTGCTTTCCGATCGCCACAAGATCGCTCCGGGACAACCGGCCGATTTTAATGTAGGCAATTCCAACGAGATTGCGGGAGTCTTTGCGATTATCACCGGTACTTTGACATTGATGTTAGCCGCCATCGCGGGTATCTCGCTGCTGGTCGGTGGCGTAGGTATCATGAATATCATGCTCGTCTCGGTAACGGAGCGAACCCGGGAAATCGGCATACGCATGGCAGTCGGCGCGACACCTCGGGATATCCTGCGTCAATTCCTGATCGAATCGGTTGTGCTCTCGGTGATCGGCGGAACGATCGGCATACTGCTCGGTATCGGCTCGAGTGTTGCACTGACCACACTGATCAACAACATCAGTTCCGGCAAAGAGTGGCCCATCGTTGTCTCAGGCACCGCCGCGATTGTCGCCCTCTGTTTTTCCGCTGCCGTCGGTATCGGCTTCGGCTACTATCCCGCTTGGCGCGCCAGTCGCCTCGATCCGATCGATGCGCTAAGATACGAATAAAACTCGCAAAAACTCGTCCCTCTGCGCCTCGAAATAACCAACAGCTCGGCGCCGATTTCCGCGAAGCGACGACAACCAACAACTATTGTCCATTTAGGGACGCATGCTGCCATTTTTTCGTCTTTTTTCCAGCTCCCAATCTAGATTAACCCAACCAGCAAGTCTTTCACGCTCGTTTCCGGCAGAACGTTCTTCCGCTGCAGCGCCGTCGAGTGGCCCTTCACCTTCCGCCTCTCCCTGCGGCACGGGATACTTCAGATAGTTTATAACGATCAAAGCATCCATCGAATTGACAAAGTAATCGCCATTCACATCGAAGAAAAACACAGGCTCCCCAGAAATGCTACTTACCGCGCGAGGTCCATGAGTTCTCAAATCATTGATGATAACCAATGCATCCATCGCATTAATATAATTGTCTACATTGACATCGTACCTCGACGTGGAATGCTGGAATCGACTGCCATCGACCTTTATTTTTACCCGAGCAGGCGCCGAGATCTCTCCCAATCGATTTCGAACTTGATAGGTCAATTGAACCTCACCTAAGAAGGCTTGCGCGGGCGAATAGACAATGTTTCCATTCGCTACTGTCGCGACCCCAGAATCGGGACCGGTTACAATCTGAAGCGTAGCGCGATCTAACTCCGACACAAAAATCGTATCGTTGCTAAGAACATCGATCGTTTTCGTCTGATCCCGTTTCGTAGAAACAATATCTTCGACCACTCCGGGAACTTCGTAGAGTCCCAACGTCACAACAGATGTCTGAGAATAGAGCCCATCTGTATCACGGATACGGTACGTGAAGGAATCATCACCCAAAACTGTTTGGTTCGGTGTGAACTCAAACTTGCCATCGTTGACATGCACAGTTCCACCACGAGGCTGCGAGACAATTTCGAGACTGTTCCTATCCAGATTCTCATCATAATCGTAATCGTTGAAAATCACGTCGAGTAACGAGCTTGAGGCAATATTCACGCGATATTGATCGTTCGTTGCGACCGGGGGATCGTTGACACCTTTGACCGTGATCTGCAAAGTTCCCGTATTGCTCACTGCACCCGAGGAATCGCGGAATTGATAAACAAGGGAATCGACCAGCGATTGCTGTGGCTTTAGGCGTTTCACGTCGAGCACCGAGGTCGAATCGAAACGAATCCCCTGCTGTGGGACCACGTTGACCTGCCCGCCTAAGGACGAACTGTAGGAAGAAGCGACAAGATCGAGAACATCGTTTGGCAAATCCGCATCTCTGGCCAGTAGCAGCATTTCCTCTAGCGAAGCACTGAATATCTGATCCGCATCAACTTCGGCGTGACCATTCACCGCTTCGGGCGAATCAGCAACAGGCAATACCTTAACGAGGAATTGCTTGACCTTTGCTAAATTATCTGCCACCGTTGCCAAATCATGATCGAGACCACCATCGGTCACGGTAACCTGGATGATGGCTTCCCCATTTTGGTCGGGCAAAGGAGTAAAGCGAATTGCACCTTGTGAGTTCGGTGAAACGTAATCCACCACGGGACTTCCCGTCAGCTGTGGCCTAGAGCTCACGACGGTGATTGAAAGCGGTTGCGATTCAAATGTCCCTGCGTGAATAGCGGATAAAGGAAAAGTTTGCTCAGAGGAATCTTCCGTGATTGTGCGATCCGCAATCGAGTCAAAGTCGGGATAGTCATTGACCGGCTGTACCGTAATTTCGAATGCTCTTGAAGCAATTCCATTGTCTGCCGCAGTTTCAAGCTTTAAATCTACACCTCCATCCTCGACAAACACCGTCACGATCGCCTTTCCGAACCTATCTGCAACAGGACGATATTGCAGCGTTCCGACCGTATTGGCAGATTGATATTGCACCGTCGGCGTAGGGATCAATTCGGGGCGATCACTTGTCGCATAGACTCGTAAAGGTTGATTTTCCACGCCCCCCGCACGGATTCCATTCAGTGAAAGCGATTGACTTGCAGCATCCTCGCTAATCGATAGCGACTGGATAAAATCCAATTCTGGTGGACGATTAACGGGCTTTAGTGTTACATCATTGCCCGTCCCCCCTCGATACGATAACTGTAAAGTGACTTGATTGAAGGAGAGTAACGAACCTTCAGGAAGATTTTGAAACTCTCCGACGACCGCATCGCTTCCGTCGTTGTCAATCAGAACCACCGGTTCACTGCTTCGAAACAAATGATTGCCGGCAAGACGCAATTGGCTCCCTGACAAGTCCACAAGCCCTTGAACATTAAGTTGATTCAAGTCAACGTCTGGAACGACGCCGTCGATACGGAAGTAAAGTGGCGTAAGGTTAGAAAACTGCAGTGTGCTTGCTCCGACATCCTGGACGGAACTTTCAAAATACACTCGCGTACCACTCTCTATCGTAACAATTCCCTGCGGTCCACCGAGTATGGACGACGCTGAATTTGTCAGCCTCAAGCCATAAGCGCTCTCGTCGCTGCTACCGACCAAGCGAATAGGTTGGCTGAGCGTCGAGGAACCTATGATTGCACCATTTTGAATCACAATACCAGAGTTACCGTGATAGAAGGTCTCACCGCTACCTACACCAATAATAGAAACCAATCCACCAGCAGAATAAACTCGTGTGCCAACTCCCTCAAGATGTACGCCAAAATGATCGCCGCGTGTGGTAGCACTAACTCCATGAACAGTAATTTTTCCTGCAGTTAAGGAGCCGAATTCAGGATCTCTCACGATTCCAACTTGCGCTCCATCACGAATCCGAACGCCGCGACTCCACAGGGAACCATTTGCCGCTTGCGCCAGACCGTTTATCTCAATATCACCTCCACGTGATATCACTTGGGTCGGCTGGCCATCTTGACCGAATCCGTTGATAGCTATACCGGAATTATCATTACCTGCCCCGCTTCCTCCCACACCCTCCAGACGCAATTTCGACTGATTGCGACCTCCAAGGATTTGAGCTCCTTGGTGTATCGCAATACCAAACCAATGACTTGTATCTGCGGTGTTTCCCCCCGCGCGTCCAAGAAGAGTCACATTGCCATTTCCCGTTACTTCCATCGTCGCTTGCCGCACATCGATGCCAACAAACGAATCGCTGTGAGGTATGGATTGGCGATTCGCGCTGAGAAATAGATCACCATCGACTGTCGAAAGCTTGCTGGTTGAGCCAGACATTTCAATTCCGCGAGTTGTCGAGCCGCTCAGAGAAGCACTCCCAGCAAACTGGGTACGCCCCCTGAAAAAGATATTTCCGGCATCCTGTCGGTCCAGTCGAATGGTCATCGATTCGGTGAAGGGATACGATCCGCTATCCTGGAATTGAATCCAGGTATTACTTGCATCGTCATCGATCTCGATGCGATCCAACACAGTTTGCCCCAATGCCGAAATCGATAAGGTATTGGTTCCGTGCCCAGAAACACGCTCGCTGTTGAGCCCGCGCCACTGTCCCGAAGAAAGAGTTAATTGATAACCGCTTGCAGTTGCCTTAATGTCGAGTTGCTGATTTGGATCCGTGACCCGCAAAGAGAGTGTGGAACCGACTTCAACAAAATTGAACTGCACCAAATCAACGAGGAACTTACGAGAAACCGTCGCGTTATCCCCAACCGTATTAAGATCATTATCTGATCCGCCGTCTTCAATCACCACCGTAATTACGGCAGAACCGGTCGCTCCGGGCGCCGATTTCAAGTAGACCTCACCAAGTGGCCCGGTCCCATCAAGCGATGCCGTCAGAACGCTAAATAATCCTGGTACATCGCTTGTGGCTTTCACCCGCAACGGCTGATTTTCAAGTGGTCCCGCCGTGATCCCCTTCAGTGGAACACGCAATTCACCTCCATCGGTACCGATCATGTAGCGAGCTAACTGACTATTGACGACCGCAAATTTATGATCGTGCAATGAAATGGCGGCCAAGTCATTCATTCCATCGCGATTCCAATCACCCGTTACGATGCCAATATAGCGATCTGAATTGAGCGTCGTTACCGACCTGGATCCTTTAAGGTCGGACACATATCGTAAAGATGTTGACGTCGCGACAATAAGCTCCCGCTCAGCGTTCCCCGCGATATCACCCGAAAATAACCCATAGAATGTCGTGTTGGGCATCACGATCCATTGAGATTCCAAAGTGAAATCCCCATACCCATTATTCCGCCACAAATGGACCTTGTTTTGACTCTCCGCTTGCACCAAATCTTTATCGCCGTCGTCATCGACATCCAAATAGCTGGAGGTCTCGACTCGAAATCCAGCATCTAATATCCGCTTGCGATGGAACGTACCGTCGCCTACTCCATGGTAGATCACTACGTTACCGCCAGCTTGCGTTGGAACCAAAACATCCGCAAAGCCATCGCGATCAATATCATCTACGAAAAGCCTGGTTGGATTGGATGCAGCCTGAGACGTCAAACTGTAAACGTTCGCACCCTGAAAAGTATTGCTCGCCTGACGCAACACCACTGAAAAACTATTCCCGTTAAAATTCGGCGATGCAAAATCGATTAATCCATCGCGATTAAAATCGTACGCATAAAGCGCTGCTGGAGTAATACTCCCCATCGAAACGATGGTACTCGTATAGCTAAACGTTCCCGAACCATTATTGGTTAGAACCTTAAACTGTCCACCGTTTCCATTGAAGTGAAGAAGCAAGTCCAAGTCACCGTCGCTATCGAAATCATTCAGCCGAATGCCCAGTGAATGGGGCTCACCAGGATCCGCAGCCATTCTGCCTGTTCGAGCAAAATTACCGTTACCGTCATTCTTATAGATATCGATGAAGGCCCCAGAAGCCCGATTGAAAACGATCATATCGATATCACCATCACCATCGATATCACCGCTGTCGATGCTCTCAGGTTGGGATATAGAATCAAAACGTTGCGGTTCACCCAATCCACCAAGAGGATCAAGCGTCGGTGGATCATTCACGGGGGTGACCAAAAATTTTACACTGCGACGATACGAAGCGTTGTCCGAATCCGTTTCCAAATTTTGATCCAATCCGCCATCGGTCACCGTGACCGTTATCAGCGACTCGCCATAGGCATTCGGCGCAGGTGTTATACCAATCCTTCCACGCGATGAATTGGGTAAATAAGAAACAGAGGGAGGCAATACGATTTCTGGTCGACTACTGATTGCGGTGACGCGTAAAGGCTGCTCCTCACCCATACCGGCATGAATATCCCACAAATCAATGAACTGGGTAACTGAATCTTCGAGAACTTCCACCGAAGGAGTTGAACGAAATCCGTAAACACGAATTTTTGATCCGCCAGATCCAGTGACCGCAATCTCAATGAGTGAGTCTCCATCGAAATCGCCAACGGCCGTCGCTCCACCATTAACTACCGAAGCACTGAAAATTTTATCTTCTTTGATATTTACCCAATAAATTTTGTTACTTGTCGACGTGACGATTTCTGACAAACCATCTCGATTGATATCTGCAACAGACATCAATCGAACCTGACCATCAAAAGTGAATGACCGACCAACTGAGAAGACTCGGTTCCCATCATTATTTAAAATCGTGATGGCGTTGGAATTCATATTGACAACGGCAAGGTCAATTCGATTATCGGCGTTAAAAAAGCCACTTCGAATCTGTACGGGAAAATCTCCGCCACACGAAATTATCTGTGTCGCACCAAACGTGGCGTTACCGTTGTTATAAAATATCTTAACTTTATCTGTATTGAGTAACGTTCCAGCGACATCCAAATTTCCATCGGCATCAAAGTCTGCTATCTCCAGCGACTCTGGATTTTCTAAAGAATAGCTTGCTCCCAACTGAAAGATTCCGATGCCGTTATTTAGCAATACGTGAAACTGACTCGTAAAATGGGTGCCTGCGACCGCATCAATATCTCCGTCTTTATCCAAGTCTCCAAGAGCCAGACCCGATACGTTATGAGGCAAAACAATAGAAGATTCGATGGAAAAACTTCCTATACCATTGTTTCTCAATATGAAAACCTTGTTAGCTCCATGGTTAACCACGACGATATCTGAATAACCATCACCATTGATATCGCCAGAACGAATCTCGCTACTCTGCTTCTGAAGCGCAAGAGTAATTGGCGACGTGAAGCCGAAACCGCTACCTCCAGGCACAACAAGCACACCGGCGGGATCGTGCCAAAGAGATCCGGCTAAATCGCTTTTTCCATCTGCGTTAAAGTCCGCAGAAATCAGAGTATTGACATCTCGAGCCCAGGAGGATTCTGCCAGAAGCTCAAATGATTCATCAAATCGGAAGTAAGGAGTATCATTTAACTGCTCGCCAGAAAGTACTCTCCGTGATTCCAACAACTCGATCACCAAAGATTTAATCCGCCGACGCAAGTTGCGGCACTTTCCCATTGACTTGTAACTAAACACCTGTGCATCCATATATGGTATTGATTCGTAACAGAACGACCTAATGTATGTTCAAAAGCGATCGAATTCACAAAACTTTGCCAAATCTTTGGATATCTAATGAACCCCTATCATTAGGCTCCAATAGCGCAGCCCATCTCGCTGACCTCCTCCGCATACCTTGATCACCCATCGAGAATTATCCCAAAAACTCCATGTGACCGCTGTAATTCGAGAACTACAAAGTGTAAAACTACACCCTGTAAAAGTTCTTCTAGTAATCGCCGCGCCGCGCTGATAAACCCTGCAACTAGGTAAAACCTCTATGCCGCTTCGCTTAACCGCTCAACAACTCGCCATCATGCGACTGCTGTGGAAGCGAGGGGAATTGTCGGTCGCCGATGTTCAAGACGCTCTCGCTCTACCCCAAAAACCAGCCTACAGCACCGTTGCCACACTCCTCTCCAGACTCGAAAAACGAGGCCTTGTACAACATCGACAAGAAGATCGTACGTACCTCTACTCCGCTTCAGTCTCCGAATCCGGTGTCGTCAAAGATTTCGTCGATCGAATTTTCGGTGGCAACTCGGCCGATCTGGTTAGTCATCTGCTGGAAACGCACGAACTCCCGCACGCCGAACTCGCAATCACGTGTGGCACCTCGGCTTTGACGGTCGGCCGAGAAAACGACGGCGACGCCGCAGAGTTATCTTTTACGGAGATGGACGTATCTTTGTGCCAAGGCAGGTTCCAGGTACGTTCGGGCGGCTTGTCAAAAAACAAAGCCCGGACTAGTCCGCATCCCTCGCCTAGAACTTCTCGAAGCAGGCCCAGCATTGGCTCCGCTTGCCAAACCGTGGTAACATCGGGAATGGATTCAATCAAATTCCGAGCTGCGTAAACATGCCCCTTGCTCGAACGTGCTCGTACGGATTGCGAATCAACGACCAAGGCAGTATCGAATACATCAAGTAATCGATTTATGATCTTCGTATCGACGGCCCCCGGTATGATCCAAAAGCCATTGCGATCCAAATTCCATTTAGCAGTCGACATATTTAAACTCCACAGCTAACGAAACGAAGTTTTACTCTTTGAGACCTCCACTTTCTCGCAAAACGTTGACACAGTTCTCCTCTGGAATCTATAGTCCACTTAGCCAAGATACTACACGTGTTAATGACGAGCGTCATCATAGAGCATCAAGCAATCTGAATAGCAAATCTGCATCTTCAAACGCAGCTCGCTGGAACTGTCCTGCTTCATCGCCTGCTGTTACTGCTACTCGACTGGCCCAGACCGGACCAACAGAATCAAACGTCCGGAACTTGATTTGAAGCAAGTGTAGAGCTTCTTTTCCAATTCCCGATCGCGATATTCTATAGACCTTCTTTGCTAAGTCGGCCAGAGAGGGTTGGTAGTGCTTTAGAACAAATGCAATATCGTAAGCGTCCTTATCTTTGGCGCGTTCGTCCAACGCGATCGCTTTAATCAAAATGTACGCCTCTGGAGCAACCAACCGAGCAGTCACTTGGTTGACAGAGCCATCCGGCATTTTGCCATTGATAGTAATCGATTCAGACGACTCAAAAGCTAAATCGATTCCGCGAAGTGCGTTAATTCGAATCTCATCGACCAGGATCGAGTCTCGCTTCTCCTGCGTAACGTACAACCCTGTGAGCAAATCAATTTTGATCGGATTGACCAAGCCTGGTACCTGCTTCAAAAATCGAGTGGGCGATGATTGCATAGCATAACCAATTTGCATTAGGCGTTCGCGAATTGTCGAATATGCATTGCCGCCAATAGCCTTGGGCGATACCGCCAAGTCTACATCCAAAGACCCAATGTGATTACACTCCGGATATAGCAGGTCTGGTACCCACCCACCAACGATTACTAATTCTTCACGCATTGCCCCCAGAGCATTGAGCACCTCCAGCAAGACGGCTCGGGCCGCTTCATTTTCCTTCATGATGCTTCACAGCTTGTTCCGCCGCTGCCTTGAATGGTTGTTTCAAGTATTTTTCGTAGATTGCCCTCGCCGCTTCCTCACTCCGACCATCCATCGCTCTTAAGTCCAAGTACGTCTGCAATGGTGATGTTGTCTGGATGTTGTCACCCATTCGATTGCTAAGATAACTTTCATCAGCCGAGATTTGCAGGATAAGATTTGCCCCCGAATCAACTGGGCGTACTCCAAAGTTGGTGATAAGATCATTGAGTGTGTCAGCCAGAATTGCGTTTTTGGATACCATCATGCTCACGACGTTGTAACGTACCTCAGGTGCCAAACGCCAGGCAGCCGAGAAGCGCGAAAGCGCATAATCAATTCCGGATTTCGAACACCATGATGCAACTTGTCGTTCTACATGCTCGATGTCTCCTCGCATATAGAACCTGTACTCCTGTGGCTTGTGGCTGCGGTAATGCTTTGCCCAATCGTCCAACAAATCAACTGGACGTTTCAAATACAGGCGACCGTCCTGCATAGTCGCATACCCGTCTTCGACAAGCGAGCATTTGATGCGCGACATTAAGCCTGGACTGACAAGAACATCACTGCGTCCTGCAAGTTGGTTGAGTTGCCAGCCCAGCAACGGTTGCTCCAACATCGCTCGGACGACTCGACTAGACTTCACAGAAAAGACGTTAAGTACTTTCGGTATTTGTTTACCAAATGGGTTGTCGATCCCACTTCGACAGACGTAGATTCCCTTCGATGGGAAGACCAAACGGCAGTTCCCTACATAATCCATCCATGACACATTGTGCTTTTGTGCGATCTCCGCGGTTCGATCGGAAACCACTGGGGCAAACAGGACCGGCTGCGAATCGACTGTTTCACTGTTTCGCTTTAACGCTATGCAGGCAGATTCTGCGGTTGCTGGCGTGATCCGTTTATACTCTTTGACTTCAAGTCGGAAGCTAGAACCAGCCGGTCCAATAACCTGAAAGTCGCTCCCCGAATCGCTAGTACGGGTTCTCCGGATTACTTGAAATGCGCCTAAAGGGGAAAGCAACTGAGTGCACAAGCGATCGAATTGCGGTGGAGATAGGCTCATGAATTCACCCAAAAAGGTAACTTTACTCCCGAATAAATATAGGATTTTCAGTAAACATGGGCAACGGTTTTTACTGAAAAGCCATGATTTATTCCGCAATAAAGTTGGGCAAAACGATGACTTTATCGATTTTCTCACCTATTCGAGTGTGGGAGCTAACAATTGCGTCTCCCCCCTGTAGTTAAGGGGGCGATGTCTAACCATGGCGTGCCAAGAGAGGGTCTAGCTGCTTTTTCCGATCGCAGACCAAAGCGATGCCACCTGATTCCCCAAGAGTCTCGCGCCGTTCTGGGTCAGAACTATTGCGGCAGTTCCAAACAAACCAGCTCCACCGAGTTCCGAACGTAAATTCGGCCACATGCAATGATGGGATGATTCCCGCACGTATCGTTTAGAATTTGAACGCTACCAAGCTGTTTGCTTTCCACGGGCGACACATCGATCAGACGTACTTTCCCATCCTCTGATAGCATCACGACTTGGCTTGTCGATTGAATGAGTACTGCTTGGCCACATCTTTGTTCTCATCCGCTCGCAGCTTGAAAGATCGTGCCGACAACTCCGTAGGCGCCTACGACTTCCGATCTGACACGAATGTTCCGCCGCACAGCGAATCCAATAACAGCGAATCCAATATTCCGCTGAACCAAAACACAACCTAGCCGCTGTCCGACCGCCATGAATACTGCGAGTTAACATGCAATGCACACTGCAGTTGCCGCGCACTTTCACTCCTGTTTGCGCGAGCATTTGAATTCCCAATGCAAGCCTTCAGCATCGATAAATCGGCCAGACCATTCGCCAAGTTTATTTTGCTTTAAGACAACTTTACCCTTCATGCCTGTGTACTTAAGTCCGTTGCTTTGCAGGTCGAAGAACTCAAGGGTGGTTGTCTGAGGACCCACAATTTTTCCGTTCTTGTTTCGTAC
>JBIKMB010000295.1:0-6410 GCA_044359485.1 Pirellulaceae bacterium
CTCCTCAAAACAAAGATAATCCTCGAACTGTGTTGCTGAGCCAAGGCCCATCGACGCCGGGCTATTTTGAAGACGCCTATCTCGCCCGCTATCTTGGTTATACCCTTGCCGAGAGTGGTGATCTTTCGGTTCGCAATGGACGAGTGCTGTTAAAGACATTAGGTGGTTTAGCGCCGGTCGATGTCATTATGCGGCGATTGAGCGACCAATATGCAGATCCGCTGGAGTTGCAAAGCGATGCGGGTTTAGGTGTCGCTGGCCTGCTGACAGCGGTTCGCAGCGGCAACGTGCTGGTCACCAATGCTCTAGGTAGTTCGGTTGTTGAGTCATCGGCGATGATGGCGTTTCTTGGTCCGCTATGCGAGTTGATGCTTGGGCAAAAGCTCAAGTTGCCATCGGTAGCCACATGGTGGTGCGGCGAAGAAAAAGAATTGAAATATGTCAGTGAGCATTGGCGGAATTTGGTCGTCGCCTCCGCTTATCGTGTATCGCGTCAAAAGGCGGTTTCGGATCTGCACGGCAAAGGTATCACGGGCAATAATGTTGTCGAGCAATTGAAGCGAAACCCGACGGCTTATATGGGTCAAGAGCAAGTGAATCGTTGTACGGTTCCTGCTTGGTTGGATAACCGCTTGGTTCCGATGCGCGCGGCACTGCGGGTGTATTTAGTGGGCGATGGGGAAAACTACCATGTATTGCCAGGCGGATTAGCGCGAGTCGCTAACGATTCGCAAATGCTCGAGTACGATGTGCTTGTCGGTAGCAGCAGCAAAGACGTTTGGGTTCTTGCAGACGAACCAGTCAAGCCGGTGACCTTGTTGCATCAACCTGGTGCACCCATTACGCTGCGACGTATCGGCCCGGAGTTACCGTCCCGTGTGGCCGACAACTTTTTATGGTTGGGAAGATATTGTGAACGCGTCGAGCAATCGGCGCGCTTGTTGCGAACTGTGTATAACAGAATGGCTGGCGAAGAAGATCAATGGGAATTGGTCGAGTTTCCGCTGTTGCTGCGACAGTTGGCAGATCATGGCTTGATCGAACCCGGTTATGTGGTGGAGGGGATTCGCGAGCGGCTGGGAAACTATGAAGAGGCGCTTGCCAATACCTTGCTTGATCCCCATCAAGCCGGCGGATTGAAGGCGACGTTGGGACAGATTTTGAGAATTGCAACCCAGTTGCGCGATCGATTGTCACCCGACTCGTGGCAAATTCTTTATCATCTCGACCATTCCTTATCGCTCAGTCGACCTTCAGAATCGCTGGAGCCTAGCGAAGTATTGACCGCCCTGGGAAGATTGATCATGGAGTTGAGTGGATTTGCTGGGATGGTCTCTGAAAGTATGACCCGAACCTTCGGCTGGCGGTTTTTGGATATCGGCAGACGACTGGAGCGAAGCACATCGACGCTTGGCTTGGTGCGGGGATTGTGTGAGAAGCCCGATGCGGGACCATCGGCTTGGGAAGCATTCCTAGAAGTTGCCGATAGCTCGATGACCTATCGTTCACGTTATTTAGCACAATGGTCACTCGCCGCGGTTTTAGATTTATTGCTCACCGACGAAACCAATCCGCGATCGGTCGCTTATCAAGTGCAAGCGATCGCTAGGCATGTCGCGGAACTGGCGCGTTATGAAAATAGTCCATTGCCGACAGCCGAACAGCGTTTGATCGAGAAAATCGAGCATCGTATTCGATCCTCCGATATTGCCATGTTAAGCGGCAGTGCACCTTACAAAGGCTATACCGAGTTGATTGAGCGGCTGGATGAGATAACGCACGATTTGCCCCAGTTCTTTGGGTTGCTCAATGCTCGATATTTGGTGCATGCACGCGCAGCCAGGACGATGGGGTAATCCATATGACGCGTTACAAGCTCCGCCACACAACCGCGTATCACTATAGCGAACCAGTCGCATTATCCCAGAATCAATTGCGTTTGACTCCACGCAATCGAGGTGGTCAGCGTCTATTGAGACGACGGTTACGGATTTCGCCTAAGCCTGAAATCATCGCGCATCGACGCGATTATTTTGCCAATTTGGTCAGCCATTTTGATGTATATGAGCCTCATGCCGAGTTGGTGATTACGTCGCACGCTGAAGTGGAAGTCAACAGGCCGCCGGTTGACTTGAAGATGCCCTCCCCTGCCTGGGATGCGGTCGTACATCAATTGAAAACGGACATTACCGGAAATGGACTGCATCGCTATCAGTTTTCGTTTCCATCGGCCTTAGCTCCAAAGTTGCCTATTGCTTATGAGTATGCTTTACGCAGCTTTCCCAAAGGTCGTCCCATTTTGGCGGCCGCATTTGAGCTGATAGAACGTATTCACAAAGATTTCGTGTATGACCCAACAGCCACAACGGTCAGTACGACGGTCCCCGAAGTCTTTCAGAAAAAACGTGGTGTTTGCCAAGACTTGGCGCATGTCGCCCTCTCTTGTTTTCGAAGTTTAGGACTCGCCGCAAGTTATGTCAGCGGTTATGTGCGAACGTATTCAAGCGACAGCCAAGCGGAACTTGTGGGAGCCGATGCGAGTCATGCCTGGATCAGTTTGTTTGCCGGATCTTTGGGATGGATTGATTTTGATCCGACCAACAAACTGATTGTGCAGAACGAGCATGTGGTTTTGGCGGTGGGCCGCGACTACCGAGACGTTTGCCCCGTGAATGGTTTGTTCATTGGAGGTGGACAACAAACGCTGGCTGTTTCTGTGCAGCTTAAACCGGAGGTTGCCGCGTCTTAGTTCTGTTGGGCCAGTGTCGAATTATTTCAGCAGGCGGCGAACAACGTCGCTGGCCACCGAATGAAAGTCTTCTGCTTTGAGTGGGGCGGGAGCAAAGGGGTGGGGTTGATTCTCCGCGCGATCAAACGGAAGAGCCGTGATTTGTGAGTGAGCCACATCATAAATGCTGTAGACAACGTTCATTTCACTGCAAATAGAGCGGATTTCCCGCTGAAGGTCGTGGGCTGTGACAGCCGCATTCATGTAGATGGCGGTATCGATAAGCAATTGTCGGTAATTGGGATGGGCACTCACATCGCCGCCGACAATACGCTTTAGAGCTCGATCAGCACCGCGAACGGTGAGCAAAATGCGATCTACCAAAGAGCGCAGAGCATGGCTGAAGGCAATGCCAGGAAAATCGCTTGGTGTCAAATAGATATCGACCGCTGCCGACACAGCGCCACAGCCGGTATGCCCCATGACGATGACCGTCCTCAGGCTGGACTTCAGATTGCAAACGGCATAGTCAATACTGCCGAGGCATTCCACGCCGAGCACATTCCCGGCAACTCGAACCACGAAGACTTCATTCGCGGCGCAATCCATAATGCTTTCAAGGGGAACGCGAGCATCCGAGCAACCGAGAATAAGAGCGTAGGGTTTATGGGAAGGAGCGACGCCACTTATAAAGGGAACGCCCAGAGAAATCGGCGTAACGGGGATCACGATCTCCGGATGAGGGGCATGGCTGGCAGCGGCATCTTGAACTCGACAAACAAGCGAATGAAAACGGGCATTTCCTGCTGCCAACTTCGCGAGAGCCTCGTCGGCCGAATGGATCTGAGGCGTATGCAATGGAGCGTGTGGGTCGACACGATAAATGATATCCATAAAAACCATTTCTAAACTTGTAGTATAAGTTGAACTAACATGTCGTATAAGTTCTAAGCTGCTGAATCGGTTGCGATGATTTGCTGCACGCTCTTTTCGATCGTAAGGCAGAGACCATCGAGATCAAGGTCATCTTCGTCGCGACCAAAGGGTTCTTCGACGTGTTCGGCAACCGTTTCAAGACCGACCATAAAGTAGGCAGTTAGCATCGTGAGTGGAATGGTCCACCAGCCAAAATCATTCGAGATACCCCAAGGGAAAGTAAGCAGCAAAAGCATGACACATTGGCGAGTGAAATAGCGGTAGGAGCGGACGATTGGCGTGCGTTGAATGCGTTCACAGGCGCCGCAGATATCCAGAAATCGAGCAAGTTCAGCATCGATCACGCGCAGCTCATCACCATCGATCCAGCGAGCGGCTTTCCAAATCTTCACTCGCTCATAGAGTCTGGCAATGATAATACTTGGAATATGTTGAATGGTTGGTTCATCCTTCATCTCCGGCATATCGTCGAGGTTGCCTTCATTGCGCAAGTGATCTCGAAGTGCAAATGGGAAGTAGCTCAAAAGTCTCTTGACTTGTTGGCGCTCCTCATTGGGCAGTTGTACCAACCGCGAAAGTTTTACCGAGGTGTTCCGACTAGCATTGACCAAGGCACCCCAAAGCGTTCTGGCCTCCCACCACCGAGCATAGGCGGTATTGGTGCGGAAGACCAAGAGCCAACCGACCACGACCGATAACGCAGCGTGCAATCTCGATGGAAAATCGGCGATTTCTGCGTAGGGAGAATGGTCCTTCCAAATCGGCAAGAGACTATAGATTCCAAAAAGTGCCGCGACGGAAGACACTTCCCAAAGTGTTTTGCTGTGACTGAACGGAAGCAGTGTATCGCGTAACGCCATAGCGTGTGTCTATTTTCCTCTTCGGTTCCAGAAGTGAAGCTCAGATTGAATTTAGTAGGGGCCTCGAATGTGATCACGGACTTGAGCTTGATAATAGGCGGCGAGTTGTTGGTGCAATTCGGCCGACAGCCGTGGGAGTCGCGAGGAACGCGTATTGGCGATAACCTGCTCAACGCGTTTTGCTCCCGCAATCACAGTCGTTACTCCTTCATGATCGAGTATCCAGCGGAGAGCTAGGTCGACCATCGAGTAGCCTTCTGGGAGAAGGGACTTCAGTGATTCAACCAATGCGATACCCTTGTCGAATGGGAGTCCTGCAAATGTTTCGCCGACGTTGAAGCACTGGCCATCTCGATTGTAAAAGCGATGATCGCTTGCGGGGAACTGTGTTTGCGCAGTGAATTTACCAGCCAGCAATCCACTGGCCAGCGGAAGCCGAACAATGATCCCAACATTCTTTTTCAAAGCTTCGGGAAACAACTCCTCAGCCGGCTTTTGGCGAAAGAGATTAAAGATGACCTGTAACGCCGTTATGCCTGGCTGTTCCAGACACAGCAGGCCTTCTTCGACCGATTCCACACTGGCGCCAAAATGGGCAATCAAGCCTTCCTGTTGAAGGGTGCGAAGCCAATCGAAAATTTCCCCTTTTCGCAAAATGGAAGTCGGAACACAGTGAAGCTGGAGTAGATCGAGTTGTTCGACACGTAATCGTTCGATGGCATCGATCGTTTGTTGTCGCATTCCGGCAAGCGAGTATCCATCCGGGTAAACGCCTGGACCGCGACCATACTTCGTCGCCACAAATACCGCTTCGCGCGACTTGCTCAAATAATTTCCGATCCAAGATTCGCTTTGCCCACTGCCATAGACATTGGCGGTATCGAAGAAATTGATACCGACTTGAATGGCCCCTTCCATCGTGGCATCGGCATCCTCGCTATCGACCGGGCCAAAGTCGCCACCGAATTGCCAGCAGCCAAGACCTATCTCGCTTACCCGAATGCCAGTTTGCCCAAGCGGTCGATATTTCATAAGCTCACCTTGCGATCACTCAAGGGAAATGATGCGAACCCAAATTCTCTTGCTTTTCACGATTTCTCAGCGCACTGTTTTAAGCTGAGAGACGTTTTACGTTGAGGCAATCTCATCGGCTACCCCAGGAGGCCATTTGATGAGGGGTTTCCTCAGGAAAAATGGGGAAAGCAAGCTACTTGTGAGTTTGCTGGTGATCCACTCGCCGCATATCCGGTCTGGGACACTCTATCGGTTGCAGGGTGGGTAAGGTACATTAAAAACGGTGGTGTACCGACGGTTTCTGCAGCGCTGAGTTATCGGCTTGATTATTGGGGCTGTTTCTCTTTAGTCTGTTAAGTTTGGGACTATTTTCCGCTGGGAAGCCTGTCCCCAACTAGCGAAGCCGGATTATCGTCAAATACGTGGGCTCTGATAAGGTGGTCGTTGATGAGCTTATTCACTGTCGTCCTGGGGTCGGCTGTTATCTTGGCCATTGCCTATATCAGCTATGGCCGATTGTTGGCAAAACTGTTCGATTTGGATGCTTCGCGATCCACGCCTGCTGTGGAGTTACGCGATGATATCGACTATCAACCCCTCAAAGCGTCCTCTCTGCTTCCGCAACACTTTTCGGCAATTGCAGCGGCTGGTCCGATCGTCGGTCCGATCGTGGCTGGACTTGTCTTCGGTTGGTTGCCCGCTTTGCTTTGGATTCTGATCGGCTCGATCTTGATCGGGGGCGTTCATGATTTTACGGCCTTGGTGGCCTCGATTCGCCATAAAGCCCGCTCGATCGCTGAAGTGGTCAACGAGCATGTCAGCCGATTGTCGTACCTGATATTTTTGGCGTTTATTTGGATTGCATTGGTTTA
>JBIKMB010000092.1:0-20916 GCA_044359485.1 Pirellulaceae bacterium
TGATGCAGATCATAAATATCGCCATGCACCACCAACCAAGACCTACGATCCACTGCAGTATGAATCGCGTAAGGTATCGCCGGCCCCAAAGCCGCATTCCATTCCTTTAACCCCACTTCGTCATGGTTACCCGAGAGCCGAACAATCGAAACGCCTCGCTCCCGCAACTTCACCAATCGCTCAAGCATCAAACTAACTTCATTTTTCCCAAAGCGGGTTTGGCGATACTTTTGTTCAATAATATCTCCAGCCAAATATAAAAAGTTGGGCTGCGTTTGCTGGATGAAATCCATTAGCCGTACGAAATTTGAGTAACGCCAACCAATATGCGTATCACTGATGAAAAGACTGCGTACACTCCTCCCTGATGCTTCCAACACTAATTTCCTTTGTCGCTAAGCAACCATACTCCCGCCACGAAAATACTGCCCCAGCGAGTTGTCCAGTCGGACTTGCCATGACTCCAGTTGCAAGTACCTTGTTGAAAAGTTGTAGATTAAAATTGTGACCAAAGAATTTGAAAAATGTTAATTATCGGAGAAGCCCGCTGCGCAGCATCTCCCTGGTCCATGAACCGGCGCAGAACATCCTCTCCAATTCCAGAACTTTTTTCGGTACAATCGCTTCGTGAATTGGCCGTCTCGCGCGATTTTTTTGTCGGATGGGTCGCCTGGAATTTATCGGGCCCCTTGGATCTTTTTCCGCAACCTCCCACCTGGATCTTTTCGGAGCCACCTCATGCAAAACCATGGCATGCACGACTATGCAATGTATATCAACGGCCAATGGGTCTACAGCGCTGAGCGGATCGAAGTCCTCGACCCCGCGACCGAACAACCCTTTGCAACCGTACCGGCTGCCACACAGGAACAGGTCCAGCACGCGCTGCAAACCGCCAAAACGGCTCAGAAATCCTGGGGAAGATTGACCGGTGTCGAACGGGGCCGAGTTCTGAGAAAATGGGCCGACCTGGTCGACCAACATCGAGACCACTTCGCTCGCCTACTCTCACTGGAAGTCGGCAAACCGCTCAAGGAAGCCTATGGTGAAGTCGATTTCGGTAACAGCTGGTTTCGGTACTATGCGGAATTCGATCGACGTATCGAAGGTGATCTCTGCGCACCCGACAAACCCAACGAACATCTCTGGATCGTTCCCCAGCCAGCCGGAGTCGCGGTCGGCATTATCGCTTGGAACTTTCCTCTGGCAGTCGCGATCCGCAAAATCGCCCCCGCTCTTATCGCCGGTTGTTCGCTCGTCCTCAAACCTCATGAAGACACTCCAGTAACCGCCCTCGAACTTATGAAACTCGCCGAACAAGCAGGCTTGCCACCGGGTGTCTGCAATGTCGTGACGGGGACCGGAGAGACCGTCGGGGAATCCTTGGTACGCTCCCCTCTCGCTAATGTGATCAGCTTCACCGGTAGCGTCCCGACCGGCAAACGTATCGCAGCGGTAGCAGCCGAAAATGTCACCTTTGTATCTCTGGAAATGGGAGGCAAAGCACCGTTTATCGTCATGGACGACTGCGACGTCGATGCGGCGGTTGACACGGCAATCTTCTCGCGCTTTTTGAATTGCGGCCAAATTTGTATCGCCAATGAACGAACCTATGTGCATCGCAAAGTGGCCGACCAATTTATCGACAAACTCGTTCAGCGAGTGAAAGCGATGCGAGTCGGTAATCCGCTGGATGAATCCACCCAAATCGGTCCCAAGGTGAATCGCGTCGAACTGGATAAAGTGCAACGCACCGTTCATGAAGCCCTAGCTCAAGGTGCCCAAGCCATCGTGGGTGGCGACATCGTTGAACGCTCTGGGCCTTTCGCCAAAGGCTACTGGTATCAGCCAACCGTACTCACTGGAGTTCGGCAAGACATGGCCATTATGCATCATGAAATCTTTGGACCCGTTATCCCCGTCATGCCATTCGATGACTTCGAAGAAGGTTTGGCCTATGCCAACGATTCACATTACGGTCTCGCCGCTTACCTATTCACTAACGATATGAATCGAATAATGCGCGCCGTTCGCGATCTTGAAGTGGGCGAGCTTTACATCAATCGCGGACCAGGTGAATCCATTCACGGATACCACACCGGCTGGAAACAATCCGGCATCGGCGGCGACGATGGAAAATATGGACTGGAACATTACCTCCGTCGCAAAACGGTCTATATCCGCTACCAATAATGCTTGACGGCTTGCCCCAAATCCCAAACTCCACCCTCAGAGAGTTCGATGTCGGCTCGCGATATCTAAATCGCAACGCACAAAGCCCGCAACGACCTACTTCGACCTCACGCAGTAAAGCTTATCGCCTCTTCGAATCAGAATCGATTCACCAGCCACAGCAATCGCGTACTGTCGAATTTTATTGAGCATCGCACGCGGATTCTCACTCTCCGCTTCTGCAACCGCCGACGGTTCCCACAGAGAATTAGTTGCCAGCACCTGATACTTTTGTCCCGCTGCGATCACTTTCGTCATACCATCTTCACCAACCAAATAGACGCGATCCCCAACTCCCACCGGCGTGGCCCAAACTGGAAAACCAAGCCGTTCAGTGAATAGTTCACTTCCCGTTTCAAGATCTAAACCGAACAAAGTACCGCGCCGATCCACGTAATAGGCGATACCTTGATAGGCTGCGGGCGAACAAAAACCGCACGTCGCTCTCTTGCTTCGCCAAACATAATTTGCCTCGTAACCCGAATCGCCCTTCTTCACCTCTACCAGCCCATTGGTTTCAATCGCTTCTTTCGTCGGTCCCCCTTCCCTTCCCGCCGAAGCTCCCACAAGCAAGCGCCCCTGGGAGACCATGCGCGGGGTCGGTGCGGAGTTTCCAGACAGCCCAGATAGCTTCCACTGCTCCTTGCCACCTGCAGGCTCATAAGCAATCAAGGAACCAGGCAAGGTTTCCCCAGGTGCTCGACCGCCACTTCCCGCTGCACTTATGACGATGTGACGACTTCCATCAGTCGCTTCAAACCACATCGGTGAACTCCAAGAAGTACCCGCAGGCCTCTCGACCTTCCAAACGGTCTTGCCATCAAGCTTGCTCACCGCCATCAAATACGGATTCTCATCGCTCTGAATACAAATAAAAACATGCTGCTCATCCTGAATCGGCGACGACGATAATCCGTGTCGACTTTTGATCACTCCGAACTCCGCCACCAAATCTCGCTGCCAAATCAACTTGCCATCATGCTGATAGGCGGCAAAATCGCCAGACTCATAAAGGACATATATTCCGGTCGCATCAACCACCGGCGTCGGGGCAGCTCGACTGAAATAGTCCGTGTTTTCGCCAAGGTTTTTGGTGGCGATATCCTGTTGCCATAAACGCTTCCCATCCGCAATTTGATACGCTTGCAGTCGAAGCGTTTCTTTTTTCGCACCCTCGACCATAGTCACATAAACATGATCTCCCCAAACGACACTGCTGCTCTGTCCATAGCCAGGTAGATTCACTTGCCATGCAACATTGGTTTGCGGAGCCCAGTTCAGCGGCAATCGATCCCCCTGAACCTCACTCGAAACCGGTCCTAAAAATCCTGGCCAACTCATTGCCTTTTGATCGTCGATGTAAGAAAAAAGAACTAATAGCAGGAGCCATTTCATGATGCATGCGCTTTCAACAACGAAAAAGATTTTGTAACTCGACTCTCAAACTTAGAACGCTGACCACGCACTCGGCAGCAGTCCATTTTTCAACCGCAATTTTTTCTGCAGTACATTCGCTATCTAAGCGTCTATCCGAGAACCATTAGCCGACTTGGCATTTGCGGCAGTTTATAACTAGGCTCTAAAAACTAGACGAATAAAGAGAACACCCATCTACAAGGGTGCAATGGCCTGCTTGGGTAGTTCCATCGAAACCGGCTGGTTCGGCTGAATCGCTGGAATCGTCAGATCACTGCTCCCCGGCGCAGTCCACTTCGGCTTGATCATCCACTCACCACCCGCATTGGATTCCATGGTCACCCGGAATTTCGGCCACTCATCCGCTTGCGGTGGATCAACCGTTGGCACCGCTTGCATGAAAGCGAGTCCCTCACGGTTGGTAACCCCCTCCAGAACAGCCTCCCACTGTGAACCCAAAGGTCGATGCACCACCACATGCACTTCCGCTAGAGGACGCTGTTGGTAAAGCACTTTAATCTGCCAGGGCGTTTCTTCTTGCAAATCCATACCCTGAGAGCAACCCGATACAAGCGCCAGTGCGGTCAAACCGACCGCGCTGGCGCCCAAGATCCACGCCTTAATCACTGAGCGAACTCCATCGCCGGAACTTCGCCCCCGTCTCGAGAAAATAAGGCTCGATAACTTGCTAAATCCGTATTGTTGCTGATGAACTGCACGCTCCCATCCAACATCGCATGCATCGAACCACCCGGATGGAACGATCGCGATGAATAAAATCCACGACCATGCATCCCAATATCGGGTATCGGACTGTTAGGCGTCATGTAACCATTGATCACCGTCGAATAGGGAACACCGCGAATCCAAGACTCGCCACGATTGCCGCGATAGGAACTGATCTGCGAAGGAAAAACCGTTCTCAAATCAGGATTTCGAATCAATGAACCTCCAGCCGTAAAGCCCGGCTGGCCAGCGGGCATCGACGAAGTTCCAGACCAATTGGCAATACGTCGATGAGGCAATGTGGGCGAGGGTGCAGACCCAGTACTCTGGTCTCCCAAAACCGTCTCCGCCAGCAAAACCGTCGAAGAAGTTCCATCCGTGCAATCCTTAAAACGAGCCCAAGAATTTTCCCAGACCATCCCGTCCGTCCGATACCGATCATCGTAATGAGTTCCCGTTCCCGAACCATAACTAAACATGTAACTCAAACCTGCCGACGTCGAAGCAGAACCATCCGCAATTACAGTCGGAAAGTTTGGACTGCCTACTTCGCTGGGACACAGAAACGTTGGCACAACCGTACTGATGGCCTGACGCATCGTAGGATTGAACCTCGCAGCCCACGCAGGTCCTACCAACAACGGTTGTCGGAAATCAATCAAGTTCTGCAGATTGCCCTGCTCGATAAAAGGAAGAATACGAGCTTGCGGCGAAAAACTACTCGACCCCGTTAAGCCGGGCACGCACTTAAAGGAAGACTCATAATTATGCGTAGCTAACGCCATCTGCTTCAGGTTGTTCGAACATTGCATGCGCCGGGCCGCTTCGCGCGCCGCCTGCACTGCCGGTAACAATAAACCTACTAAAATGCCAATAATGGCAATCACAACCAGCAGCTCGACCAGTGTGAAACCGTTTCTCCAAGTTGTCTTCATCGTCCGGTATCTCGATTGTAAAAGCATGAATGCAGTGTTCAGCCACCCTGCTTCTGGGAACATCACCTCGAAGATTCCACGCTTGAAAGAGGCGTGAATAAAAAGGGTGAAACGTTACAGAAATGCGCGAGCGCTCCCGACCAACCGAGTCCATTATCAATCCTGCGTGAGCGACGTCAATCCCACTTGCAATTATTGTGCAGATACAAAGGACATGCGCATCCGGAAATACGACACTCCCAGCTTCTTGCCCAGCATATCGGCCTTCGCTTTGTCCTTGTCCTCCAGCGCATGCTCCAGCAACTCGATCCCCTCCTCGACCACCTTGATCTTCATCTGCTGGTATCTCGATATCGGCTGCCGCCTCAAATAGGCCGATACCTGCAACTTCCTCAGCCAATCCTCATGAATGGGGATCCAATACAATCCCGTATCCCAATCCCCCGAAGTCGCCGAGGAAACCAACTCCGTGTTGACAATCTTCATCTCCGCAAAAATCTCCTCACGGCTCGGATAATACAGATAACAAGCCGCTACACTCGCCACCACTAAACCGCAGATAGTCACTCCTCCAATGACATACCCCGGCAGAACAATGTCGTTCTTCAACTCCTCATTCTTAGCGCTGGCTAAAAATGATTCGAACCGCCCCTGGCGATCCGTTATCTGCAAAATACCCCCAACCAAAACCAATACCCCCAGCCCGACCAGCGATACCAGTTCATGCGGCAACAGCGAATCGTTCAGCATCTTTAGCGCAGCAGCCGGAACATTCTCCACCCCTTCGCCAAAAGGGGCACAATAATTATCAAATGCATGAGTGTGACCAGCCGGCTCCACTCCCTCCGGATAAAGCGGCTTGCCCACCGTATAAGCCAGCACCAGCACAAAGGCGATCAGCATGCCAACCCAACTGAGCATTTTTTTCAAACCATATTGCTGGGCAGTCCACCACAACATGCCAACATTCAAACCGGTTCCCAGTACGAGCAATGTAAAAGCTGCCGCAATCGAATTCCCATGCTGAAACATCGAAGCCAATTGAACCATGGCCACCATCGGAGTCGCGTAAGCAGGTATAGCGATTGCCGCCATACGTATGGGAGCGAGCACATCTTTTTCTTCCGCTGCGGATTGCAACGAGCCGGCAGGCAAGAACAGACTCAAGAGGCCAACGCCCACCAAGCCAGCTAGAATGAACAGCATATCGCGTCCCACCGACATCCGAGCCATGGTCACAAAAACGGCCACCAGTCGACGCCAACCATAGGGCATCGATCCGATCGGCTCAATCGGTTGCTGACTCTTGGCAAAGATCCAATCCCAAGCTGTTCCCATCACCGTAACGATCACCAGCGAACAGAGCGTGAAGACAATGATCGCCAGCGGATCCGAGAGCGTCAGTCCATACAATACCGAAACCGGATTAAACAGTGGCGCCGTCAATCCGAACGCCAGGATGACACCTCCCGCTACACCCGCTCGTCGCATTTCGCTCATGATGGGAATCGCACCGAGCGAACAGACCGGCAGCAGCATCCCCAAACCCCAAGCTTGCGGCAGCGATCGCCAACTATTGGAACCAAAAATTTTATTGGTAACATCTCGACCGATTCGCTGGAATATAGCAGCGACCAGCAACCCGATGATAACAGTAGGAGCCGCTTGCATCGCCCCCTGCAAAATTCGAACTACTGCGCCAATGATCATGCTTTCCATCGATCCAACCTCATACCCTCTGTAACCGACATAACAACTCAGGGACGATCGCCGGCTTCCGCTTCGATGACAACTTCTGGTACTTGCATATCACGATATTTCTGGCGTACCTCCGACAACGTACTTGGCAGTTCGGAGATTGCCGCAAAAATCTCTCCTTGGCCAATCCATTTCTCTGGTGGATCCTTCGACCTACCGAACTTCTCAATCAAATCGACCGTTGCCCTATCCACCTGATTCCAATCTTCTTCTGCGAGGTCCGACTGAGCCGCCAACTCGGGCAACCAGCGGACAACATCTCGCAGTTCCGTATGGACGTTGACCTCAGTCGGCATTTTTACTAAAGCGATCCCTGTCCCCAAATGTGCGACGAGCAACTCAATCCGCGTTAAGGCTTGATCAAAATCGGCCGGAAGATGTTCGGGTATATGATGATCCTCCTCCTCGGCGCTCTCTTTCCCCTGACAGCCCGTCAAAAGCATGCAGATCGCAATCATGCAGACGCCGATCCTCCTGATACGACTCACCCAGCTGCATGCCTTCGGGTTCCAATTGACAATAGAACTTACTGTTTTCATCGTGTCATCACTCAGCGACCGGTAGGAACTGCCACAGACTCAATGATCTCTGTTACCACTTTATCGACTTGCTCAACACTGCCACCGAAGCGCACTTCTAAAACCGGCTTAGCGACAGCTTGTACATCATCAGGAATGACGTAATTCCGCTGATCGATAAACGCCCAAGCTTGCGCAACACGCTGCCAGGTTATCAGACCTCGAGGGCTCAATCCCAAAGTCACTGAGCGATGTTCGCGTGTCGCTCGCGCAAGATCGACAAGATATTCGCGTACAGGTAACTCGACGGCCACCGCCGCAACTTCTTGCTGCAATTTTTCTAGTTCACCGATTTCAAAAACTCGTTCGACCGTGGGATAACCCTGCGTGTTTTGGCCAATATTCTTTTGCAGCATTTCCAGTTCGCTACCACGGTTTGGATAACCGATTTGCAGCTTCATCGCGAATCGATCCAGCTGCGCTTCCGGAAGAGGATATGCACCATGGCTCTCAACCGGGTTCTGCGTTGCGATCACCATAAAGGTCGAACTGAGCGGATGGGCAATCCCATCGATCGTAACTTGCCTCTCTGCCATCGCCTCGAACAGTGCGCTTTGAGTACGCGGAGTGGCGCGATTGATCTCGTCAGCCAACAAGACATCGCCAAACACCGGACCGGGCCGAAATTCAAAATCACGGGTCTTCTGGTTCAAAATATTGAATCCAGTGATATCGCTCGGCAGCAAGTCGGGTGTGCATTGCACGCGCGAGAACCGACCTCCAGCCGCGGTCGCTAATGCCTTCGCCAAAGTGGTTTTACCTAAACCAGGCAAATCATCAAACAGCAAATGCCCCTTGGAAAGAAGGCATGCGATCACCAATTCGACAACATCTTCTTTGCCCAGCAGCGTCGCATTGAGACACTTGCGCAGTAAATCGATGCTTTTCTGTGTATTGCTCAACGTCATAACTGCCTATGCCATATCTGGGAGGAACATCACGTGGACGATCGACTCGGTTGATTTAAAAACATTTGACGACCCCACAACAGCAGTCGATATAATCTGTCGAATTCATTATCACCCTGGCTTTGACTGGCGTGCGACGGCGCATACAACATTCGCTCTAAATAGGGAAGAAAATCACGCACCGAAGCGGAATCCTTGGCCGCTTCCCTCAGCCAACTGCGAAGGGTCTTGTAACTAGGTCTCGGTTTGCCGTGCAACTTACCCCGCCACTGCAGCAACCAGACCAACCACAGCGTTCGACTCCTCAGCGAACCCATACTGCCGATCACAGCCACCCACAGAGTTAAAATGAGTTCCACGATCCAGATGCGGGCCCACACAATCCAGGCCAATGCTGAAAGCGTTACAAGCACGGCCAGCGGATGATTTAGCAACCAACGGCATGTCCACCAAAAACCGATCTCGGCCCACTCCAGCCAGTTAAGATCCTCGATAGGGTTCATAAACCCGGGCGTCGCTTCCACAGAAATCCAATGCGTACCATCGATGGAAACTTGCAACCAAGTATGAAGATCCTCTTTTCGAACGATGGTTTGCCCTGTTGCATATTCAAAATCCTCTGGATCTGCATAAAACCCGGTGACTAGACGCGTCGGAAATCCGCGGGCTCTCAGCAACATAGCGGCCGTCGAAGCAAAGAGATAATCTGGACCACTTTTAGATTTCAGAAAATGCTCGACGACATCTTCGCAATCCTCGGGAACTGTTGCGGTAGGATCATGTGTAAATTCTTCTTTGAGGTTCGTCACAATAGCGTCTACCTCACCCCAACCTCGCGAAACCCCACGGGTCCATTTCGCTGCCAACTCTTCGATCATCGCTTTTTCGCTGGCGATTTGATAATAAACCTCAAATGCCTGCAGAGCTTCTAGATTCGCCGTCGCATCCGAAGTTTGGGCCGGAGTCGCTGGAATCGTAACATTTTTCGACTGACTGCTCACATCCAACAAACTATCCAACTGCGGCATCGCTTGCAGCAACATCTCACCCTCAGGATGCTTGACATCAAATTCCGCTTGAGCCTTTTTCACCGCAGCCGCATCAACATACTTCGCTTCAGCTCGCACGCGCCACGCATAGCGACGAAAAGTATCCGAATCGCGGAGCGTATGCACATGCGGTAAAAAGGTCCGCAGATGCAGCACCGTTAACTGCGGAATATGCTCCCTCTCCACCATTTGCGGCACGTCGTCGCGGGTCCTGCCAAAGAAATCGACACGATCCACTTTGTCGATATGAACCCCAGACAACAAATGTGGACTCGGTATCCGTGCAGACTTCAAATTGATCAGCTTAACGCCATAGACTTGCTCCCGCAAAGCGTAACGGATGCCTCCTTTCGGAGTGAAATTCACATACGGTTTATCACCGATCGCTTGAAGCTTTAATTCAACCTCGCGTATCGGTTGCTGGTGCGTCCACTGCCTGCCATCAAACGCATCAAACGTCTCCATCACCAAATGCGTTGGCACATCACCAATCAAATAGAGCATCGCTGACGTAAGCTTTTGCTCAGGCTTCTTTTGTTGTCCCAACTTCGCGCGGCGAACCGCCGAAAACTC
Organism: Pirellulaceae bacterium; assembly: GCA_044359485.1. GTDB lineage: Bacteria > Planctomycetota > Planctomycetia > Pirellulales > Pirellulaceae > JAFLCP01. The sequence continues at coordinate 10,176 of JBIKMB010000092.1, forward strand.
GCGACTGGACTTCTGCGATTGAGATAAGTGTTGATGCTTTTGCGGCCCCTCGGCTCCCGGTAGAGAAACGGCCTTCTCCGCTCGTTTGGTTACCTTCGGATCCTCCCCATACATGTCGCTGAACATATCGTACAGCGATGGCGAAGTATCCTCGAGAAATAATTCGCTCTCCACAGGCCCAAAGCTCATCGCCGTCTCTTGCGCTGCGACCACCCGATCTCCATCGCCTATCCCCGACCGCGCGGACTCGTCATTTTGATCGTTCCCTCCGGACGTTGGCATAAAGCCCAACAAAGAACCCAAGGTGGTGGAACGTGTGGAACCAAAGTATCCCAAAAGCAAAAGTAAACCTACCAATGAAATCAAGATGCTCGCCCGAAGTCGAATCACGGGAACCGATTGCTGCGCCACAAATCCTCCTTGAATTCGTTCCCAATAAGCGCCCATTAGCCACCAAATGCTCAGCAAGGCATATACGCCAGCCAGAATGTATATCCCTCGAGCGTTCGACATCGTGATGCAAAAAACAAACAAGAAAAAACTCAATAAGCCCGAGATCCACTCTGCTTTGCGGACTGGATATAACGTCACGGCCACGATCGCCGCTTGTTGCACCATCGCCAACATCACCAACTCCAACGGCTCGCCGGTATGCGCGAAGATCGTTTTGACCAATATGTTCCACGGAATCACATAAACGATCAAAACCGCACTGATACCAATCCACAAGCCTCCCGGATGCTTGGTGGCTGCACGAGCTGGAACAACCCACATCAGCGCGATGGCGATGAGCGTACTGAGTAGTGTCGGGACCCAAATCGTCCAGGGAGCCCAACTCGCATCGATGCGAATCAGTGTGACAGCAACGGTAGCTAACAGCGCGAGCACTAGAACCAAACCGCGCTGTCCCGAGATCAAGCGGCTACCCATCTTGGCAAACTTGGTTTGCTTAGCCCGCAGCGGACGCTGTGTCATGACAGACTCGCTCCCACTGTCGTTGTACTTGCAGATCCACATCGCGATCGAGATCGACCAACATCCAGATCGGCTGTCGACAATGCCACATCGCTTGCGCTGTCGCCCCACCACCCCCGCGGTGCACAGCCACCCAACGCGTGCGGAGAGCTCGTTTGCCGGTTGTCACTCCCACGGCCGATTCGATCGCCGTCGCGCGGGTGATCTCAAATCGCATATCCTCCGCGGCTCGTCGCGTTTGGGGAACTCGAATCCTATGGCGACTTCCATCATGGGACTCCGCTTCCCAATCAAAACGAGCCAACAAATCCATAATCGTTGCGATTCCTTTTTGCCCCGCTTCGACAACAGCCACGCGATCCGCAATTTGCAACTGAACACCCCACGAATGCGAGATGAACTCTTTGCAAATCGAGCCGGCAATTCGAATCAGCCATTCATCATTGGCTCGTTCCAGCAAATCCGTAGGCCGCTTGTCCGAAACACCCACGTTGACTACCACGGTTTGCTGAGCCTTGCTCTGCCTTTCACAAACAATCAAAGTCTCACGCCGCGCTGTCTGAGCCCAGTGGATCGAACGCAACGAATCGCCCTCCCGGAACGGTCGCACTCCAATCACATCTCCCTCATAACCCGCTTTATCCCGAGTTGAGCCGACCACCGAGTCCGCCTTTCCGCCGAGTTGCGGAAGATCCTTCAGCGCGATCGTCCGTGGCCAAACCAGCAATTCACCTTGCGACTTCAATTCGCGCCGCGCAGTCCATAAACCAAGAGGAAAACCTGTAGCGATAAACGACTTTTGCTGAGGATACACCCCGCGACGACTGGGACGCGCTATCCAGGTGAAACGACTAGTTGAAAATGGAGGAACACACGCCAATGCGAGCGGTTGATCCACGCTTCGGCCATCGCCGATCGCTTCCGGATCCGCTTCAATAATCAAACCCCACAGCGGCACAGGCCAACGATTGGTGAGCGTTAACTGAACCTCAACCTCTTCCCCCTCATTGCACCGAGAACGACTCCAGCCGATCGAGCCCACCACACCTCGAACCGCCAAGTAGGGCCAAAAAGTACCCACTAAGATCAATCCAAGCAGCGCCGCTGAAATCGCAAACGCTTGTGGAGCTACAAAGGCGCCTAGCAAAATTCCCGCCAGAATACCACCTGTCAACCAACCAATGGGTTTCTTAAGCCAGTAGACGTATTTATTGGCCCACGGACAAAAGTCATAGTTGAGCATGCTGTTGGCGCGCGTGCCCCCCTGCGCAGCCCATGCCAAGAATAATTTGGCCATCGATATTTTCCCTGATATTGTCCCGAGCCTAGATTTCCTCGACGATCCGAATGCCGCGAGGCGTAACGCTGAACGAACTTCAGGCGGGCTTGTCACATCGCAAAGCGATTTGCAAACCTGCCATCCAAATCTAGAGAATGAAATCTCTAGACCAGGAAGTTCGGAGGACCACGAGCAGAGAAACTCGAAGGGACATCTGCCGCAAAGAGGGCGTAAGTCGCTACCCTGGCAGAGTGCAAAAGAATAGAGGCCGAATCGATCTCGGCCATCCAAAAGACCAATTGAGGCGAACCGAGCAAATCACAAATCAAACAGACATCATGGCTCCCTGTATCTGTGACCATGGGCCAAGTATTCGCTGCGGGGACAGAATCTTGTCCGCCACATTTTTCTCCAACAACATCGTTGGCTGCACAAGCCACTGCTGGGGCATGACCGTAGGGACAATCGTCAACATGATGAGAATGCTCGCCACCGCTCGCCAAAGACTCCTCCGCGTGGTCGTCAATCGAACGGCTGCTGCCGGAACCAAGCTGACACGGATCCGAATCGCAAGACCCAACGCTGCTGGAACCGATTTCGGCACGTCCCAGTAGGTCTTTCCCAGCATGGCTACCAGCTACAGAATCCGGCATAGAATCACATCCGGAATGCTCACATCCGGAATGAGCATGTTGATGGCCGGGCAATGCGTGCAGCGCATGGCCAAAACAGACTAGCAACAAATACGCTGCTAGAACCGCTCTACCGAACCAAACTTGCTTGCCGACCAAAAGCATGTGGATCGTTTCGATTCTTAGGACTAACCGCAGATACGTAAAAAGGGTGAGCGTCCGTACGGAATCCGCCTCCTTCTATCATTTCTCTCTGAAGGCGTGGTGTCGAGACCTTTGCAGCCGATATTGTATGAAATTTCGGCAACTCCCTCCTTCCTCAAACTTCGGCGGCAGAGGTTTGCGGGACATTTTCAGCCTCAATCGACCATTATGAGCCATCACGCGGTAGCCAAGCCTTTGCCCTCCCCTGGCGTTCGGACTCCCTTGACGTAGCTAGCTAAGAGCCCATCCGAAAGCCCGAAAACCGCAGCGAATACCAAGAAACCTCCTGGCTTATCAGAAGGGCCATGTGCCGGCTTACCAAAGCCGTTTGTGACCGCTGGCCACAGGCGGTTCCCGCATCCTGCAACCTATCTCCATTTCCGCTCTGCTCGATTCCAGAATGGTATAATTCTTCGCTACCTCCCAACCCTACCCCCTACTTGCTCTCATTACGGCCTCTCGCTCCCTCATCCGGTATGCTTCCGAATATGACTCGATCGCAATTCAACGACGGCACCGTTGCTGGACAATGGTGGACGACTCTCGAAAATTCGACCCCCAATAAAATTCTTTGCCAACTCTGCCCACGCCATTGCCACCTCAACCCAGGCGATAAAGGTTTCTGCTTCGTCCGCGAAAACCGCAATGGACAAATGGTTCTCAATACCTACGGACGCAGTACTGGATTTTGTATCGACCCGATCGAGAAAAAACCGCTCAATCACTTTCTACCTGGAACTCCGGTTCTTTCCTTTGGAACCGCAGGCTGCAATCTCGGTTGCAAGTTTTGCCAAAACTGGGACATCTCCAAGTCGCGAGAAATAGAACGACTCAGTCACATCGCCACGCCGGAGTCTATCGCCCTAGCGGCCCACAACTCCGGTTGCCGCAGCGTCGCTTTCACCTATAACGATCCGGTAATCTGGGCAGAGTACGCCATCGACACAGCCATCGCTTGCCATGAGCACGGCATCAAAACGGTCGCTGTCACGGCCGGTTATATCACTCCCGAAGCTCGCCCTGAATTCTTCGCACACATCGACGCAGCCAACGTCGATCTGAAAGCATTCACGGAAGAATTTTATTTTCGCGTTACCTCATCTCACCTCCAGCCGGTGCTCGACACGCTGGTCTACCTGAAACATGAGACCAACGTGTGGTTCGAGTTAACCAATCTACTGATACCCGACACCAACGATTCCGAGGACGAAATGCGACGGATGTGCGATTGGATCGTCGGAAATCTCGGCGTGGATGTTCCCATACATTTCACCGCCTTTCATCCCGACTTTCGTTTAAGGGATCGTCCCAATACACCGCACGAAACATTGATTCGCGCTTTTGATATCGCTCGCTCTGCAGGGATTCGCTACCCTTATGTCGGAAATGTTCACGATATCGAAAGGCAGAGCACCTACTGCCCACAATGTGGTAAAATGCTCATCCAGCGCGATTGGCATCAACTAGGCCAATACCATATTGCCGATCAACATTGCCAATATTGCCAAGCTCCGATCGCAGGCGTTTTTGAAAACCAACCTGGTCACTGGGGAAGGAGACGACTCCCTATCGCCATACCCGACTCGCGCTCGGAAACCCATAAAAACTCAGCCGCAAATCTTGATCCCATCAAGATGGAAACTCAAGCCAAGGATACCATGATGAGCGCGCAGGCTCTTGAACCACAACACAAGGATATGTTGCTGCTTCGCTCGACCAGTGCCACCATCTGCAGCGCCGTTTTGAAAACCTCGGCTGCCGCCGCTACCAAACTTCCGGACAGCTTGGAAAATCAAATGGTCCATGGCGTCTTTGTCACCTTAAAACGACAAGGCCATTTGCGCGGTTGTCGCGGTGTACTGGGCGAGCCGATGCGACTAGGCGATGCCTTACGAAAAGCGGCCTATCAAACCGCCCTAAACGATACTCGTATGCCGGCTATCTCCCCTATCGAACTCCCCTATCTGACCCTGAGCATCACTCTGCTTGGTCCCATGCAGCCAGTAGAGGCCCAAGGACGCGATCGCATAAACGCCGTTCATGTCGGCCAAACAGGACTCTGTATTCACAGCGGTCAACAAGCCGGCTTATTGCTCCCCGATGTCGCCACCGAAATGAATTGGAATGCCGAACAATTTCTGGAAGCCGTATGTCGCAAGGCGGGCCTACCGACAGATGCGTGGCAATCAGCGCAGACACGCCTCGATGTTTTTCATGGAGATAAAATCCAAGGAACGATCGATTCCGATTTCTACAAAGGTCGCGACCTACAACTCCCCAACACACTGCGAACCGAAGATGCCTATCGTCTCGCGACTCTCGCGGCCAATAACATCGTCGCGATGCGTGTCGGTGCCACACCGACCTATGTCCAACCCGATCTTCCAGATGGCTCCATCGAAGGAATCATCCTCTCTGTCGCCGTCGATCCGGTCCAACGCGACGACTCAACCTTGGCATCCTCTCAAAATTGGCAGAAGTTCTCGTTTCGACCAGGCCTCCCTCTGCAAAGCACACTTTTTGAACTATGCCAACAGGCAGCTTCTTTTTTTACAGCCCTCAGCAAGGAAAATCGTATCCGTGTCGATGTTGCCTTATTGCAAGATCCAGCTTATCACGGCTCGATCCAAGACCATGACCTGCAAGGGATCGACGTACAAAAACGCGCCATCGTCGTAAGTGCCAATGGCAAGAACAGCATCCTTTGGCAACCGGGCTACACACCTGAAAGCTTAGCCTTGACGGCCGCTAAAGGTTTAGGAATCTACCCCAAGCACGCTGCCATCCATTCGATGTCGATCGCCAGCACTCAGTCGGAACTGCAGATATTTCCAATACCGACAGCCGAAATCGATGTCCAACCCCGTCCCGCTGCCGTTGCCGGTTCGTTTTATCCCGCATCCGATGAAGAACGAATCAAAACGATCGCCCAATACATCGAACGCTCGAACACTCGACCCAGTGCCCAGCCAAAGTGTAAGCCTCGGGCGATTATGGTTCCCCATGCCGGCCTTCGATTCTCGGGAACGGTTGCGGCAACGGTCTGGAACTCCATCCATTTCCCTCAGTCGCTGCTGCTGATCGGCCCCAAACATACTCCCGCCGGTGTCGACTGGGCCGTCTCGCCCCATCACCAATGGCTCATCGGCAATCAAGCGTCCCTTCAAGCGGATATAGAACTGAGCCATCGCATCGCTGAACAGGTCCACGGTATGAAGCTGGACGCCGCCGCTCACCGCCGCGAACACGCGATCGAAATCGAACTCCCTTTTATCCACTATCTAGCACCTGCCACCGCGATTGCAGCCATCGTCATGCAATCCACCGATTGGGAACACATCGCCCGCGCGGCAAAAGAATTAGCCAGCGTACTCCGCTCGCTTCAGGAAATGCCACTGCTGGTCATCTCATCGGACATGAATCACTTCGCCGATGATGCAGAAACTCGACGCCGTGATCGCTTGGCCCTCGACGCCCTGCGCAGTGGCGATCCGCAGCGATTGCTGCAAACATGCCAAAAACATCAAATCAGTATGTGTGGCCAAGTCCCAGCCGCCCTCGTCCTGCAAACCTTGCATGAACTAGGGCCTTCACCCCAAGTGGAAATCCTCGAATATGCCACCAGCGCCGATGTCTCGGGTGACACATCGCGCGTCGTTGGATACGCAGGAGCACTTATTATATAAGTATATTATTATATTTATTATTATACTTATCTTGAATGCCTTTGCGGCTATGCAAAAATGTCCCAAGCAACCTTGCCGTGGACATCGGTCAGCCGGAAATCGCGACCCGCGTAGCGATAGGTCAATTTCTCATGATCCAAGCCCATGAGCGCCAAGATGGTGGCGTGGAAATCGTGCAAATGCACTTTCTTGTCGACCGCATAATAACCATACTCATCTGTGGCGCCGTAATGAAAGCCACCCTTCACTCCACCTCCTGCAAACCAAGCGGTAAAACCTTCTGGATTATGATCGCGACCATTGCTACCTTCGGCAACTGGCGTTCGTCCAAACTCACCACTCCAGATGACCAGCGTCTCATCCAACAAACCGCGCTGCTTCAAATCCTGCAGCAAAGCGGCAATCGGTAAATCCACCTCCTTAGAATTCTTTTCGTGACCCTTCTTGAGATCCGCGTGCTGATCCCATTGCACAAAAGCATCGCTATGCGTCACTTGGACATAACGCACTCCGCGTTCAATCAACCGCCGTGCCAACAAGCATTGTCGCCCAAAATTGACCGTCATCGGATCGTTCAGCCCATACAGCGCATGGGTTGCAGCCGTTTCTTGACTCAGATCTTCCGCGAGCGGCATTTCCGATTGCATACGAAAGGCCAATTCCATCGAGGCGATGCGGCTATCCAAAGCATCATCGATCAAACCACCGTTCGTCTTTTGCTGATGCAACTCCCTCAATAAATCCAATTGCTCTCGCTGTACTTCCCGCGATACCCCACTGGCACTTTTAATGTAACGCACGCTCGCTTGATCGCTTGGTAGGCTCGCATTACCCAAAGGCGTTCCTTGATAAATCGCCGGCAAAAAGGCACTTCCCCAATTGTTAACACCTCCATGGGCCAGCGTTGGACAGATTGTCACAAAACCTGGTAAATCACTATTCTCTGTCCCCAAACCATACGATAGCCAAGCCCCCAGACTCGGACGCACAAACGCATCACTACCGGTATGCAACTTTAATAACGCGCCGCCATGTGCCGCATTGGTGCCATGCAAGGAATGAATAAAGCACAGATCATCGACATGCTTGGCTACATTGGGAAATAACTCGCTAACATAACTTCCCGACTGACCATACCGCGCAAACTTCCAGGGAGAACCAAGCAACTTACCGGTCTTGGCAAATTGAACACGCGGCTTATCAAAAGGGAGTTCCTTGCCATCATCTTGTTGCAGCTTCGGCTTGTAATCGAAGGTATCCACATGGGATGGCCCTCCTTTCATAAACAAAAAGATCGCGCGTTTAGCTTTTGATGGGAAGTGCGCCGGCTTTGCCGACAAGGCCCGCTCGAAAGCTGTCTCTGCACTGCAGAGCGGCGCAGATAATTCACCCAAGAGCGCCGCGGCTGCCAAATATCCAAAGCCTATGCCAGACTGCTGCAACATGCTTCGACGATTAAAGCCCGCTTGCGAGGCCAAAAGATCGCGGAATAACGCTCGATCGATCGTCATTACCTTTTACCTCACATAGAGAAAATCGTTTGCCGCCAAGGCCACCTGGCATAAATGATTCCACCGCTGACTCTTCGCCGCCTCTCCACCACGCTCTAAAAAGACCAGCATGGCAGCGGTCTCTTGATCCGTCGGATAACGTCCATAAACCTGAAGGTGCAACTGCTGAATTCTTGCTTCATCCGAAGTAAATTCATCGCGCTGCAAACGCTCCGCTAAACGCTTGGCCGCATCATGAACCAAGGGACTGTTGAGCATAAATAAGGCTTGCGGAGCCACAATCGTGGAGCCTCGATCCCCTTGGACAGTCGCCGCATCGGAATAATCGAACAGATCAAATAGATCATACAAGTGATTGCGAATCACTGGGAGAAAGATCGCCCGCAAAGAACTATCGTACTTTGTTTTATCAATCGACGTATGATCAAACAAAAACTCGCGATTTCCTACATGCAGCAGTGAAGTGCCACGCGCGAGATCCACACCCCCAGAAGAAGCCAACAGAAAGTCGCGAATCGCCTCCGCCTCTAATCGGCGAATCGGATAACGCCACCAGAATCGATTCTCTGGATCTACCGCTTCGCTCGCCAGATTGCGCTCACTGCTTTGTCGATACGTCGCCGAACTCACAATCAACCGCTGAATATGCTTGACCGACCACCCCGAATCGATGAACTCGGCCGCTAACCAATCGAGTAATTCGGGATGGGAAGGCTTCTCACCCAGGGCACCGAAGTTATCGGGAGTCGCCACCAAACCTTTACCAAAGTGCCAACGCCACAAACGATTCACCATCACTCGGGCCGTCAACGGATGGTTGCGATCCGTCATCCAAGCTGCCAGTTGCAAGCGACCGCTTTGCTCCGGCACAACCGAGACCCCCTCACCCGCCGTCAGCACCTCTGGAAAACTTCGCTCAACTTCAGCTCCCAAAGCCAAATGATTTCCCCGAACGTGCACTGGGACATTCTGGACACTCCCTTCCTTGACCCCCATGACCGTTGGCAATGCGGGCAACGCTTTTTGCATCGCCTCCAGTCGCTCCGAAAGCATCTTCTTTTCCACGTCACTGGCACCCTCGGCCGCCAATTGTTCCAAGCGCGACTTGAGCTCTGCAATTTCATTTTCTTTGGTTTTGCGTTCCGCCTCTTCTTGCTCGGTGGCAATTTCGTTTTCATGCCATTTCGCAATTTTGGTAAAACTATCCATCGTGTGGGTGCTCTTAAACACACCCGCTAAGCCGTAGTAGTCGCGGGTGCTGATCGGATCAAACTTATGATCATGACAGCGCGCACATCCAAACGTCATCCCCAAGAAAGCCTTACCCAGCGTATCAAGCTGCTCGTCGATGATATCCATCTCCATTTTTCGTTCATCGACCTCGGCCAATACCTTCGGGCCCATCGCCAAAAATGCGGTAGCGGTCAATTGAGCAATACGCTGCGGCCGCGTTTCAGCCGAAAGTAAATCCCCCGCGATCTGCTCGGTCAAAAACCGATCATACGCTTTATCCTCGTTCCAACTATCGATGACGTAGTTGCGATAACGCCAAGCGGTACCATGAGCAATGTTCTCATCCAAACCATTGGAGTCTGCATAACGCACCACGTCTAACCAAAATCGCCCCCACCGAACTCCGTATTGCGGCGAGGCTAACAGGCGATCGATCACTCGCTGATGAGCCTCGGCGCTGGTATCAGCCAGAAAGGCCTCAACCTCACCGACCGTTGGCGGCAGCCCGGTCAAATCGAAAGTGATTCGCCGCAACCACACCGCTCGCGCTGCTTCCGATGGAGCCCCAAGCCCTTTCATCTCTTGAGCTTGACGAATAAATAGATCGATCGCATTCTGATCCCACATGGATTGCTGAAGGCTCGGCACACTGGGTCTCACAATGGGCTGAAAGGACCAGTGCTCTTTCCCAATCTTCGGTTTCTTGGTTGCCGCACCGCTTTCGCTCGTCTCTTCCATCGGCATATGAGCCCCTTGCTCGATCCAGTGGGCTAAATCTGCAATTGCACTGGCCGAAAGTTTTTGCGCCGGAGGTGGTGGCATTTGCAAGGTAGAATCCAATTGGCGAACAGCCACCAGCAGGAGGCTCGCATTGGGGTCTGCAATCTCGATCGCTGCCCCCGAATCGCCACCCCGGGAAATCACTGCCGGCGAATCGAGTCGCAGCCCCCCTTCTTGCTTCTCCGGACCATGACAGGCAACACAATGCTCGTGCAGCACCGGCCTAATTTTTGTCTCAAAGAATTCGAGCCGCGCACCCCGCTGCTCGGGCTCTGAAGCCACGGTTCCTGCTGCTTCGTCCGGATTCTGAGCCAATCCGGCGGAGGTCAACCAAACAGAAACTACGACAATAAACTGGGCGGGAATGCCGAGGTGGGATGCTTTCATACTCGTATTTTGGCCGAATTCGCTGGCCAACTCAAGCGTTTTGCTGTTTACCAA
>JBIKMB010000296.1:0-6348 GCA_044359485.1 Pirellulaceae bacterium
ATGGACTAAAATACAATCGGTTTCATACCACAGCGTTATGCAGTCCTACGCGAACCGCGTTGTTAACCGGCTACAACCATCACAGCAACAACGCTGGAGCGATTATGGAAGTTGCCACAGCCTTTCCAGGCAACACGGGTATTCGCCCGCAGACGATTACACCTATGGCAGAAGTCTTGCGATTGAATGGTTATTCAACCTCGGCTTGGGGAAAGTATCATGAGACGCCACCTTGGGAAGTGAGTGTTAGCGGCCCATTTGATCGTTGGCCAACGCGATCGGGATTCGAAGAGTTTTACGGTTTTATCGGTGGAGAGACCAATCAATGGGATCCAATGATCGTTCAAGGAACCACCTTCAAACGCAAACCAGAAAATGAACCGAACTACCATTTCACGAGCGATATGACGACTCAAGCGATCGCTTGGATGAGGGCTCAGCAATCGTTGACTCCTGACAAACCGTTTTTTATGTATTTTGCGACGGGTGCAACGCACGCACCCCATCATGCACCGAAAGAATGGATCGAAAAATATCGAGGTGCGTTTGACAAAGGTTGGGATAAACTGCGCGAGGAGACTCTGGCTCGACAGATAGCGATGGGCGTCGTGCCACAAGGAACACAATTAGCTCGCAAGCCAAAAGAAATCGAAGATTGGAGCAAGCTGACTCAGGACCAGCAGAAGTTGTTTGCGCGACAGATGGAGGTATTTGCAGGTTTTGCATCCCATACCGATCATGAAATTGGAAGGTTGGTGCAGGGCATCGAAGATATGGGTGAACTGGATAATACATTGATTATCTATGTGGTCGGCGACAACGGCGCCAGTGCAGAAGGTGGCATGCTGGGTATGTTCAATGAAATGACCTACTTCAATGGTGTCGCAGAAACTGCCGAATTTATGCTCGAGAAGGTGGAGCAATGGGGTGGTCCGGAGTGTTTTAATCATTATGCGGCTGGTTGGGCGGTTGCCGGAAATACTCCATTTACTTGGACCAAGCAGGTTGCCAGCAATTTTGGTGGCACTCGCAATGGGATCGTCTTTCATTGGCCTAAAGGGATCAAATCCAAGGGGGAGATTCGCAACCAATTTCATCATGTTATCGATTTAGCACCAACGGTTTTTGAGGCGGCTAAAGTGCCCCCCCCAAAACAAGTCAATGGCATCATGCAACAACCGATCGAAGGCGTGAGCATGGCCTATAGTTTTGATGCACCTCAAGCGGCCGAAAGACACAAGACACAGTATTTCGAAATCGCCGGCAACCGCGCTGTGTACCACGAAGGTTGGTTTGCAGGCACGGTTCACAAAGCGCCATGGGAGGCTGTTCCACGTCATCCACTGGCGCAAGATCAATGGGAGTTGTACCACGTCGAGAAAGACTTCAGCATGTCGCGCAATCTAGCGGCCGAGAATCCGAGCAAGTTAAAGCAGTTGCAAGGATTGTTCACCGACGAAGCGATTGCTCATCATGTCTTGCCGATTGATGATCGAACGATTGAACGCTTTGATCCAAAGATTGCAGGACGCCCCGATTTGATGGATGGTCGAAAAGAGTTGACGGTCTACCCAGGTATGCTGTACATGGCCGAAAATACGTTTATCAACATGAAAAATATTTCGTTTGATATGGTGGCTGATGTCGAGGTGACGGCGGATAAAAACCATGGAGTCCTTATGGCCCAGGGGGGACGCTTTGGCGGTTGGGCATTTTGGGTCAAGAACGGAAAACCGGCCTACAGTTACAACTTTCTTGGCTTGGAACTCTTTCAAATCGAAGCCCAAAAGTCGATACCCTCTGGCAAGCATACGCTCAAAGTTTCCTTCGACTACGATGCGGAAGGCGGAAAGCGTGGTGCAGGTGGAACGATTGCGCTTTATATCGATCAGGAGAAAGTAGGCGAGGGCCGCGTAGGAAAAACGCACGCGAATGTTTTTTCGCTCGATGATACGGCCGATACCGGAGTCGATACGGGAACACCAGTCGACGAAAACTATGGCGAAGGGGCAACGAATGCTTTCACCGGTCAACTGCAAAAGGTTCGCATTCAAATTCGATAACGTTCTGCTAGGCTTTTTTCGCTTTGCCGGATTGCGGCGGATGTGATTGTTCGTAATCGCGGATCAGTTTTTTGATACGTTCGAGTTCGGCGTGCGGGAGTTCGTGCGTTTCCAGCAGATGACTGACCAGATCGGCAGAGTTGCCACCGAAAATTCGATCGACGAAATCCTTGACGACACCTGATTCGGAGACCGAAGCGGAGTAGAGGTACGTTCGATCTTCCTGTCGATGTTGTACCAGTCCTCGTTTTTCGAGTCTGGAGAGGATGGTCGCGATGGTGCTGTAGGCAGGTTTCGGGGTTAAGGCGAGGGCATCCTGAACATCGGCCACGGACAATTCCCCCTGCTTCCACAGCAGTCGCATGATGGCGAGTTGTTGAGCGGTTAAGCGAATCGGCATAGAGGGTTTACCTAGCGACAGGATTTATCAGCAGAGCTTGCCGATTTTCGAGCGGGGCTCGATTCAACGGACCCAATCTTACAATTTGTAGTTTTACAGTTCGTAGTTCAAACATTCCAGTGCCGAGTTTGTCCATTTTTGAGCAAATTTCGACCGGATGTTTGGATGCACCGCGGCGGGGCACTCGCTCATTAACATTGTGACACCCACAGTGAGGGGGTGTGTCTTTAGCAAGATGCCCCTAATCCCCTTTTGATAACGCTCGCTGTGATCGATTATCCCTCCTTGAGATACTGTCGAGCTTATTTGGAACTTATTGTTCCCGAAATTAATTGCCGATCTTTTCAAGTTCACTATGCTAACTATTCGGAGTAATCACTCGCGTGTAAATTCTTCGCGCTCGCTTCTCTCATGATCCAGTAATATTGAAGCATTCCGTCATGGTTGAAACAGGGCACCGGCACGCCGGCATGCGAAAGTCTCGTCCCCAATGTGGCAAATTTACGACAGCCGCGAGATTTCTCAACTAAATCGCGATTGTTTTCCGTTTAGTGATGGCTACCGCTCGCAAACGGCAGTTTGATGTAGTCTTGTTCTGCTCGCGTTCTCCAAGAGGCCTTACGCATGTGAGATTCAACGAGCAATCGGATTGGACTACAACTACGAACGGGAGCAAATGGTGACTGATGAAACGGATCATACACTAGATCTTCTTAGGGAAGCGGACTTGTGGTGCGACCGCTATGAGCTGGCTCTTCAAAAAGGGGAGCGGCTTTCCCCTGAGGAATTTCTCATCAGGCATGGCAAAGATGCTGCGCGAGCTTCAGACAAGTTGCTGGCGGAAATGCGCAAATTAGAAGTTGCGTACGTTGAATCGGCCACCTCTGCTACACCCAGAGATACCGAAGTTTTAGAGCCGTCGGCCAAAAAACGCGTTGGAAGGTACGAACTTTTAAGGCCACTTGGATCGGGCGGATTTGGTGAGGTATGGGTCGCGTTCGATCCCCAACTTGATCGTGAGATCGCTATCAAGATTCCTCATGCTGGTATACTCGGTGACGCTGCATCCGTCGGCAGGTTTTACCGCGAAGCAAAAGCCGCAGCCAAGCTGAAGCACCCCAACATCGTTCGCGTGCATGATGCTGGCTCTGACGGCTCGACGCACTTTATCGCAGCAGAATTCATTCCTGGACGAACATTGCGGGAATATTGCGCGCCAGGCGGGATGGATATCCGAGAAGCCGTACGCATTGTGGCTGATATTGCAGCTGCCGTTTTCTACGCACATCGGAGCAATATTGTCCATCGCGACATCAAGCCTGGAAACATATTGATGGACGCGGCTAACCAGCCCCATCTCACCGATTTCGGCCTCGCTTCGCAACTGGATGCTTCCGCCTTGACCGCCAATGGTACGGTTTTAGGCACGCCAATTTATATGGCTCCAGAACAAGCTGCCGGCCGTTTCGGTGCTGCATTACCCGCTTGCGACCAATACAGTCTGGGAACCGTCCTCTACGAATTACTTACAGGCCGCCCTCCCTTTTCCGGATCGAATTCCGTCGTTCTGTACCACAAACTCAATTCGTCACCTCCATCTCCAAGTAGCATAAGGCCTGAGATTCCTTCCGAGGTCGAAGCAATCTGCCTTAAGGCCATGGACCGTATTCCTGAAAAGCGATTTCCTGATTGCGAAGCGATGGCGGTCGCATTACGCAATTGGCTTGATGGGAAAACGCCCCCGAAATCGCGAAAGGTCGTTCGGACGCTTCCAGTCGCGATCAGCATATTCGCAGTCCTGCTGCTCATGGTCGCCGCTACGCTTTTCTATCGATTTGTGTTCGAGTCCGCAGAGGGCGAAAAGGCTGTGATGTCGACTCTGGGTGAACCATTACAAAAGAATGGGCTTGGTTCACCTAAGACTGAATTACCCATTGGCGCACAAACACCGGTCGTTAGTTCTGTCTCAGCGCAGCCTCCTACTCCTGCTAACGCTAAGTTTCTAGACGCGTCATTTTATCTTCCGCTGAATCCCAGCGTGCCACGAAAGGTTGTTGAGTTCAACGAGATTCACGCGGTTCAAGTCGACGAGCTTATGGCTTGGCTGAAAGGGCTCGACCCGAACTATTTTCCCAGCGTTATCGGTGAGCACGTAACAGCACAGCCGAAACAATACCACGCCATTGCCTATCGGCTTAATTTGCCCGTTCCCTGTCGCGTCGATTTATCACGTTCCATCGGAGATGAAACGGAGCTACTGAAGAACCTAGACCTAACGGGCTTTCGTTCCATCGCATACGCGGAACAGCTCTATGAGAGCGGCCCTGACGGAGAGATCGTTCGTTTTAACATTCGGGATACTGATTACTTTTGGTATACGATCGGAGAATACTCGAATTTTGAACAGCAGATGGGCGATCTAAAATCGAGAGACTTCCGGCCGATCATGATTGCGCCGAAACTGTCGCGTGAAAGGGGAGTTCGAATGACGAATTCCATTTGCGCCCACCAAAAAACGAACTGGCAAGCGGCTCAGTTATTAACGATCGAAACTCTACGAGAGTTTGCTGAGTTGTCTCGGCAGGAGAAACGTTTTCTTTTTCAAATCCGTGGAGAGCAAACCGAAGATAATCAACTTCGCTTTTACGCGATTGCCCTCGATAATCCGGATAAACTGGAGTGGGATTATCAATTCGACATGTCCGCGACAGAATATGAAGCCCAGTTGATTCGCCGCAAGGCGCTCGGTTTCCGGCCGACAACAGTAACGTCCTACGGTGATCCAGCAGCCCCCAAGTACGCAGCAGCTTGGATTCGTTACTTCGAGCCGGCCGAATAACTTCAGATGTCTTATTCTCAGCAACAATCTATAGTTTAGTTAACTCTCACATGGACCACCAGAATATCGAATCTGTTTCCTTGTGGCTTGAGAGGTTTAAAGACGGGGACACTGCCGCCGTACAGCCGCTCTGGAATGCCTACTTCACGAAGATGGTCACGCTGGCTCGCGTGAAATTAGGTACGACCCCGCGCGGTGTGCGCGACGAAGATGATGTCGCTAACTCGGCTTTCTTCTCTTTCTGCGAAGGTGTCAAAGCAGGACGCTTTCCTCGGCTCGATAGCCGCGACGATTTGTGGGCCATTCTGTTTACTATTGTGGTGTCGAAAGCGGCTCAGTATACGCGTTCCGAAATGAGGCAGAAGCGTGGCGGTGGTAAGATCATCCAGGCATCGGGCGATGCGGGAGATGGGACGAGGTGCGATTTGTTGGCTAACCTTCAGTCGGCTGAACCAACCGCAGCGGACGCTGCCATGATGGTCGAGGACCTTAGGAAACTATTACAAGAATTGGTTGATGGCAATCTTCAGCAAATAGCAATTTGGAAGATGGAAGGTTATACCAACCGAGAGATTGCGAACATGATTGGCAAGTCCGAACCAACCGTGGAGCGGAAATTAAAAATCATCCGTGAAACTTGGCTCAGAAAAGAACCAAAAACGCTCTGATCGGTGCAAAGGCAACCACCGCTGTCCGTTCACTGCGAACGGTTTAGTTGTGGTTCGAATCTCAAGGAATCCGACGCCGTCTAACTTTCCGATTACTTGTGACATTCCGGTTCCGATTCACCTGCTAAGGAAAGTTGATTCCATGCTTACTTCTACCTGGTTTCGTCAAGCCTCATTGACCGATTGCCGCCCACGTACTCTACGTCGTTGGACCGCTGCAATGCTCACGGCATTCGGCATTATCTTTAGCATGGGGCATGTTCCATCGGCATATGGTCAGGGAGCCGACGGTGGTAAATTCGATGGAGCGCTTTGGAGCTTCTCGATGATACCCAAAGATAAAAATCTTGAAAAACGAACTGGAATGTTTCGGATCAA
>JBIKMB010000009.1:0-64598 GCA_044359485.1 Pirellulaceae bacterium
CGGTCAGAAGTATATGCCGAACTCCGTTACTCTTGAGAAAGTCTCTTAGTGGTTCGTATCCTTCGTCATCATAGATCACAATATCCTTGGGATCGACAGTGACCGAAGTGCTCACGGGAATAGGTAGTTTCCAGAATCCCTCGCGATTGAATCGCGAACCAGCGTCCAGACCTGGAAATTGTTTAAAGTAATCGATAACTGGTGTTTTTGAGTTGAGTGTTAAAGTTTCTGGCAACGCTTCCCCCGTGTAGTCGAAGTTGGCCAAGACATTTCGCAACTCTTTCGTGCCAAGTTCCCGTTCACTTGCGGAGGGTTCATTGTGTATTGAACGGTAAATCTTAGTGCGGATTGGATCGGCGTTCCCCGGCAGGCTATACATGATGAATGCAGCTTTACCGCGCAGTCGCTTTAGAAATGGATCGATGATTTTCTTCGTATGGCTGGCGGCAATCGCATTTTTTCTCGGGGTGCAAAAGTCGGCGACCCCGTTCGGTTGAGGTGTCCTCCAGCCCCATTCATCATCGATGGCCCACGGGTGGACCATAATCACGGCTGTCTCGGCAGATCGAAGTCGATTGGGCATCTCTATGATTCCCCGAGCATTGTAGGAAAAACGCCAAGCTCTTACCTGAAGGTCTGCATTTTCGTCTTGGATGATGGCAGGCGCTTCAAAACGGCTTTCCTCTTGAATGGGTTCAAAAAACTCGGGATAATCAGCCAGTAGCGGTTGGGCATTGTCTATTTTTCGCAAGTGATTTCGATACGATTGAGTTGTTGGTTCTTCACCAAAGGTTTGGGCAACGCATAGCATCGTAAATAGAGTGAATAGTATTAGCGATCGCATAAAAATGACTCTGGTACGGTAGGGTTTATAGGACTATTAGAAAGCGCTTTGTTAACGATCCAGGGTACTTTTTCCGACTTGGCGTAACCCGGCTTTCAAGGTTTTCAGCTAGGCTTTTGATATATTGTGGATTTAAAGCGGGAAACTGGCGTCAAGGATTGGACTGCAAATAGGCAAAGAGATCCCGAAGTTCAGCAGGCTTCAACTGGAGATAAAGGTTCTCTGGCATCAGCGATATGGCCGATTCACGTAGCTCCTCAATTTCCGAGTTAGCAATGGTTTGTTTTTCGCCTTGAGCGTTGATCAAGAGGAGTGCTGCTTCTGAGCGGTCTTTGGGTAAGCCGGTAAAAACCTGCCCACTTGTGGTACGAACAATCACACTCATGTACTCTTTTCGAATCACACTATTGGGATCTACCAAGCTTATTAGAAGGTAGTCTTTATCTTGACGATTTGCGCTGGTCAAATCTGGTCCAATTTGGCACCCGTCGCCAGACAAGGCATGGCAACTCGCACAATGTTTTTGGAAAATAGATTTGCCTGCGGTAACACTTCCATTTCCTGCTCGCAGATCGTTATTTAGCCTTCTCACCTCGGCAAGCTTTTCTTCTCGTGATGTTGCTTGTAATTTGCCCCAATGTTTAATGACCAACGAATCAAGTGCGGGATCCTCCAGCAGAGCGATAGAACGCGCTTGTTCTATTGGAATAAGAGAAGATTCTATTTGCCTTTCATCTACCGCAGCAAGCAAAAGTGCCGCAGAAGATTTACGCGATAAGAGCTGAGATAGGATTTGTGCACGAATACTTTTTGATGGTGACATTCTAAAAAGTAGCAGAAGGTTTCGGGCGAGGTCTGCGGTGTCGAATTGTGATAAGGCCTTCAGCGCTGCCAGTTGAATGGACTCTTCTTTCTCATGCTCGGCTAGTCGGAACAAAGGTTCCACCAAGCGAGGCTCGGCATTCGAACTTAGAATACCGAGCATCGAAATCCGAAGGTCGGTTGGAGTGGTAGGATCCAGCGCGGACTCTATGACTTTTAAACGTATTTCCTCATGTTGCAAAACGAAACCTAATTGTACGAGGGGTAGGTTGTCGGGAAAAGTTTTCCAGTCTTGGTTCAAGAGCGATTTCAACTCATGTTTTGAAGCTGTTTGGAGCCACAAGTTCTGATTCGCGTCTGGAGATTGTTCTTTCCAGCCCAACCAGATCGATGACCAGAGAGAGAGTCTAGCGTTTTGATCTGGAGCAGCTTTCAAAAGTTGCACGACAGAATCAAGACCTTGGACGGTTCGTTCGGCGGTGTAGCGACGAATGAGCCGCGGGAGCAGAAAGTCGCGACCTAATTTAGATTTCCATAATGTTGGTCGCACAAATCGCTTCAGGACTTCCTCTCTACCCGAAACGCTATGTTTTTCGATCGCCCACCACCAGAGCAGCGGGAGATAGGGGTCATCATGATCGATATCGCGGTTGATATTCGCATTGATGATGGGCATAGCTTGTTCGGCAGGTAAACGTGCTGCACTGCACGCTAGCTGTTGCCTGACCCACACATCATTTTCTTGCTCAGCGAATTCATCCAAGCGATGTGCCATTTCGGTGCCTACAACCCGCTGGTCACCTAGAAAGCGAACCGACCATGAACGGACGGCCGGATGAGGGCTTGCTAGTAAATGATGGGCAAGACCTTCATCGAAACCTCCGATGCTGTAAAGAGTGCTGAGAGCTTCAAAAGCTAAGGTCTCCTTGTGAGACGTTTGGGTGATTTCACGGAAAGCGGCGAGGAGTTGGCTCCATTCCGGTGCATCAGTTTGTTGGGCGTATTTGTGAACGTAGCGTCGCACTAATTCGCTACGAGCCTTTCGGACAAACCACTGACTCGAATGCTCGTGAAGTTGAAGCAGAGACTTCAGATTACTTTTGGAAAAATCAGGAATGTCCGGTTGTTTGGCAGTTTGAGATACGATACGAAAAATTCGCCCATTGGATCGGTCCCACTCGGCGTCTGGGTCGGGATGAGCCGTTCGTTGGTCGTGCCAATCGGCAACATAAATCGCGCCATCGGGACCGAGTGTTACATCCGTGGGAGCGAACCAGGGATCGTTGGAAATCAATAGCTCTCCTCCATGAGCCGTTTTGACAGTGGATCCGGAAGGTTCGATAGAATGCCAATAAACATTGTGTCCTAAAAGATCGGCCGCGATGTATTTGTCGCGAAAGACTTCCGGAAATGAATCGCCCTGATAGATAATTCCACCAACCGTGACGTGTCCACCTCTAAAGCTTCGGTGGGGTGCATGATCAAAGTAACCATAGGCATGGGGATTATGCAGTTCTCCATGCTTGGCAAAAGATTTGATATAGTTACCACCTTGCACGCCGTGCAGCAGCACATAGTTTCCATAGTTCGTGCTGTAATACAATCTTCCGCTGCGATCGAAGTCTAAGCCCCAGGAATTGCCACCCCCTTCACAGAACAATTCGAATTCTCGTGAAATAGGATGATATCGCCATACACCTTGCTGAAATTCGATACCGCGAATATTTGCGGTAACGGTGCTCCCCTGGCAACCATACAACCATCCGTCTGGTCCGAATGTTAGTGAGTTGGCCACACTGTGCGCATCTTCCATCCCGAATCCGTTGAGCAACACTTGGGGATCGGCATCGGGAATATCATCTCGATTTTCATCGGGATAGAAAAGAAGATAAGGAACGTTCAGTACGAAGACCCCACCATGACCAAACGCCAAACCTGTTGCCAAATTGAGGCCCTTGACGAAATCATGTGACTTATCCATGCGACCATCTGCGTCAGTGTCCTCAAGAATAGTGATTCGGTCAGCGCCTTGTGGACCGCGTGGAGGAGGTTCGGGAACTCGGTCGTATTTGGTTCGAGAAAATCGATCTACCGATACTCGAGTTAAGCCGTTGGGGTTTGGGTATTGAAGATATTGGATGACCCATAAGCGGCCGCGGTCATCGAATTCCATGGCAACAGGTTGCCGCACCATTGGTTCCGCAGCGACTATCTCGACTTTGAATCCCTCCGCGACTTTCATTCTTTCGCGAGATTGTTCGGCAGTGAGAGATTGTCCCATGAGACTCCCGCCGATCGTGGATATCGCAGCGGCAATACACAAGTATCGTAACAACATCGATCTCCTAGAAGCGATTTGAATCAGCGAATGAGAGGTGATGAGGGATGGAAAATGGAGGAAGTGGACCCATTTTAAAATGGATCGTCTGGCTGTGCGACATTTCAAAGGGAGCTTGAAGTCTTCTCTAGGACTAGATTGTGGAACGGGGATGAGTTTGTTGTCAATTGTTGGTCCGCCAAAGTGAAACTTAGATCAGCTGTTGATGACCAGAAGTACCAGGAAGACGCTGAAAACTGGGGTAGAGATGGCGAAAAGTGTTGGCAAAGAGTGGGAAAGCCGAATCGCTCAATTTCGTGTTAGATACCTGTGTAAGTCACAATTGGACGTGTATAGATGTATGGGTATGGTGGTGTGCTGCTTCAGGTCTTGGCCAGGCCAATCCTTGCGGTTTGGGGGCGATGCAGGTCCGATTATGCCGTCAGGCTTGGCACGCTGGCTCCCTTTTCGTGTCTGAGTGATACCGGGAATCAAGGAGCGGGTTTTTTTTTCCAAAAATTTGTAGTAACGTGCAAGAGAGCCCGTTTTCTAACGTCTTCTTGATATCCCCAGTTTTTACCTGGTAGCTATGAGATGGATATGGCAGACCCCATTACGCGCAGCAGCTTATTAATTCGGCTCAAGGATGCCGACGATATTGCGGCGTGGGAGGAGTTTTCTCAACTCTATGGGCAGGTGATCTATCGAGTGGCGCTTACGGCCGGGTTCCAAGCGGTCGATGCCGAGGATTTAGTCCAAGAGGTATTTCTCTCGGTATCGTTGTCTCTGAATCAATGGCTGACACGGGAAGACCGTGGAAAATTCCGAGCGTGGCTGATCCGTATCGCGCGGAATGAAGCGATAGACCGTATGCGTCAACGCACAAAAAAATCGTTAGGTCAGGGCGGATCGGTGGCAGAACAATTATTAGCTCAGTTACCGGACAGAGCTGATTTTTCCGTATCGCTGGATCTAGAGTATCAGCGAACTTTGTTTCGTTGGGCAGCCATGCGAGTGAAACAAGAAGTAACGGAGCAGGTATGGCAGGCTTTTTGGATGACAAGTATCGAAGCGGTACCCATTCATCAGGCCGCTGAAAACCTACAAACGACAGTCGGCAATATTTACGTGGCGCGTAGTCGAGTAATAGCCCGAATCAAAAATCATATTGTAAATCGTGGAGAACAGGAATGAAAACCACGCCTACCAAATGCGACGAGCTGACGCTTTTGACTTTATTGCAAGGTGATTTGCCGAAGGAAGAAAACGAACGGACTCTCAATCACATTTCCAACTGTCCGTATTGTCAACAGCGTTTGGGCGAGCTTGCAGCCAGCGGAGAGGAATGGCTTGCGGTAACCGAGGCGATCAAGGAACTAACGATGGAAAGTGATGGATCTGAACTCGGTGGTTTCGGGAGCATCGGCAAACTGCTGCATCGCCCAAGTGCACCAAAATGGACGGAAGCAATGGCTAAGCAACTTTTGTCGCCACCCAGTCATCCCGAAATGTTGGGAAGGCTTGGACGCTACGAGATTGAGCGTCTGATCGGTGCAGGGGGGATGGGGTTAGTTTTCAAGGCCTTCGATCGAGAATTAAATCGACCGTTAGCGATTAAAGTGTTGTCGCCCCATTTGGCGGGGAGTGGTTCTGCACGCCAGCGATTTGCCCGCGAGGCTCGGGCGGCTGCCGCAGTCGTTCATCCACACGTGGTACCGATCTACAATGTGGAGTCGGAGGGGGATATTCCCTATCTCGTTATGCAATATGTCTCTGGTGAATCCCTACAGGATCGGATCGATCGCGAGGGACCACTCGAATTGGAACAGATATTGCGAATAGGGATGCAGGTGGCCGATGGTTTGGCTGCGGCGCATCAACAAGGCTTAGTACACCGTGATATCAAGCCCTCCAATATTCTTCTCGAGGATCGCGTCGAACGCGCGTTGATTACCGACTTTGGTTTAGCCCGAGCTTGCGATGATGCCAGCTTAACTCGAACAGGCGTTCATCCCGGAACCCCACACTATATGTCGCCCGAGCAGGCATTGGGCAAGTCGGTAGATTCGCGAAGCGACCTGTTCAGTTTGGGAAGTATGTTCTACGCCATGTCGACAGGTCATCCACCATTTCGGAACGAAAGCAGTCTGGGTGTCATGCGACAAATAGCGGAAACGGAACCTAAACCATTAACTCATTATAACTCGAGACTTCCGGAATGGTGGGTTGTCTTTGTTCAGCGTCTGATGGCGAAGTCACCTGCGGAACGTTTTGAAAATGCAAGTGAAGTGCATTCTGTACTCAAAGAGTGCTTACGGCACTTTGAAAGTCCAGCCAGTGTCACAGTTCCGAAGGTATTGCAGAGAACTTGGTGGTTCTCAAACAAATCTTCGACTTTATTTACGGGAGTGTTGTTCATGTTAAGTTTTTTGATTTTGGGATTCATTTGGTTGCAGGAACCTCAGTTCCCAGGTGCGAAGGAGGAGAAATCCTCACGACAAGTTAACTTCATATCAAATGAGGAGAAGCATTTTTATGATCTATTGAAGGGAGTATCGAGCAGTCATGGAGAATGGTTCGCTAATGCTGAAGTTCGGACTCAACTAAAAAGCGAAAAATATAATGCAATCCTCAGGGTGGAAGGACCTACTTTCAACGGTATCGGAACCGGATATATCGGATCTTCTTGGGGAAACCCAGCACCAAGTCATCGAATCTCAATCGCTTGGCCAAAGGATAATCCCACGCAAGCGATGCTAATAAGTCTCGCAGCCAATTGTCTGTATCACAGAACCAATGAGGGTTTCGAATTTCTATCCGAGTATCAAGTCGTGGTGAGATACCTACGAAATAAACCGACCCCAAACGCTCAAGAGGATGAAATGGAGAGCGAGCTCACTTACGATGCAACTTGGGATCCCGCAAAACGAACATTGATTTGTGAACCCCTGACAGTACGTGGAGGTGACGATTACGGAAAATGGGTTCGTGAAAATAGCTTCCAAATCGTCATTTCCGATTCGGGTGAAATTGAAATTCGTAACCTGCCTTTAGTATTCGATGGGGATCGTAAAATTTCAACGACAGTGATCAGTCGAAATGGTGAACCAAATTTTCGACAAAACGATCGAGTAAGTCTTCTATCCATCCTGGGGCCAGGTGTCTCTGCAGGTGGCAACATCCCAACCTTTGTCGACGATGAGGGGAATAGCAAATACCTCTTTGGTCAAATTGCTTACTCCATTCATGTCGAGGGCAATTGGGCCTCGGGTCAGAAAGTCAAGGAATTCAAAAATGTGAAGTTGGTTGGTAGTTCTACTAAACTGATCTATGGATTTAGCGGGGTTTCCGTATCCGAGGATAAGTTAGACGAGGACGCAGGCTATTTCTGGCTCGATAAAACCACTGGAGAGATGTCCGAGGGATTAAGCCTGGAGAAGTGGCGTGGTGAATTGAAGGGTCGAGGTCATTTAGAAGCACCCCAACTCTTTGATACTGAGAAGGAGATTAAAAAAGGAATTCAAGGGTTCGAAGAACTCTCAACGATCTTTCCATGGTATCAGGGTGACTCAGAATGATTTGTTTATCTAGCGATATTTCATCAGGCGATCGAAGTCGGCTTTGATTTGCTTGCCACTTAATCCCGCGCGATGCAAAGCGAGGGATTTTTGGCGTTGAATGACATCGCTTGCGTGAGTGCTATCTACTACGAATTTTATTTTCATTCGATGCACTTTTCGCCTAAAAAAGACCTCTTCGCTTGTCGTTCTCACAAACTCGTTTGTGAGGGGAAAGATGGCACTTGTTTCACGGCCCGATGCGAGCAGGAAGTTTACTGTTGAATCGATCCAGATTTATAAATAAGTCGGCATGAATGCTTTTGAGGCAATAGATAACGCGACTTCCAGTCCTGCGAAAATTCAGCCTGTATGGCTAGCGGCTTACTTTTGGAAATTTGGATGATTCGGGTCTCCCAGGGATTCTATGTAGGCTAATAAATCCAGCACGTCTTCGCGAGAAAAAGTGTCCAGCAGGCCAGCAGGCATCGGCGAGACCTTTGATTGAGAACGTTCCTCCACATCCGACTTTAATACCAGAATCGTTTGTTCGGCCAGTGGATTTGGGCGAATCACAATTTTCTCAGGAGTTTCTTCCGTAATTCGGCCTACGATAGTGTCGCCATCCTTGGTGAGTATCGCTGTATTCATATACTGCTCGGAAAGAACTTTGGAAGGTTCAATGGCGGACTCGAGAAGGTCTTGTCGCTTGAAGCGAGTGGCGACAGCAGTCAAGTCGGGTCCGATCGCTCCGCCGCGATCGCCGAAACGGTGGCAGGCACTGCACTGTGCTTGGAAATAAACTTCTTTTCCTCGCGCAAAATTTCTTCCTTCACCCACCTGACTAAGCACCGATTGAAAATCACCGATAGTCCACTGCTTAACCAATTTCCTTGAGTCAAGTGGTGGAGCCTGTTCGGGTGCCTGAGCGGCGTTGTAGGCAGTTAATACATCATCTAAGGCAATAATTTCGTCTGGCGTCATAGTGAACTTTGCTTCTTCATGAGCGTTTGCCATAAAGGCAGCAAAGCTCGCCCCATTGTTAAAGGGGATACCTGCAGCTTGGAACCAATCGATTACATGGTCGGGATGGTTCGACTTTTGATCTTGGTTCCACCAAGTCAGATAAGTTCTGCGAAGCTGAGTTGTCCAACCTTTTTTGACTTTTCTCAAATGCACAATGTAAGTCAATTGTTCTTCTTGCGTCTGCGCCTTTTGCAGCAATTCGATAGTTCGAGCGACAGCGTTAGGGGCGTCCAGCGCAATCAAAATCTGGCATAATTCTCGATTCAAATTTGAGCTGGATGAAGGATAAAGCGAATCAATATCCCCCAAGACCTTTGTTGCGGCTTCGCCGGTGGGAACTCCATGCCGAGCGATCGAAACCTCGATAACGCGTAATTTATTGAGCAGTTGTTCTTCGGTAAGCTGAGTCGAAGGTATCTTGGTGACTGCGTCCAACAGAGCGGGTTGCGTTTTTGCCATGCCCGATCGAGCTAAAGCGAGTAAAGCGGTCAATGCAGCATTCGGAGCCTTTTCTGTCAAAGCCTTTTTTTCCCATCGTTCAACGGGGTTTCGTTCAATCGCCATACGCGCGGCATAGCGAATGTAACGGTCCTGGCTATCGAGGTGCTGCCAAGCGAATTCGATGTCCGCTGGATTTGGTATTACATTCAACGCTTCAAGTTGATGGCGTAAATCACGGTTCTGACGCTGACTCCCATCGGCTAATTCAACTGTCGTTAGAGATTGGGCCGTTTCCTCGCCTGTATAAGTGACTCGAAAAAGACTTGCTTGCGTGCTGCGTCCACCGATGGTGAAGTAGAGTGCTCCGTCTGCGCCGATTACCACATCGGTGAGATTTAAGGGTGTTTTGGGGCCTTTACCATGCAAAGATTTAGGGGCGACAAAGTTTTCGAATTGCCCTGAATAGCTCGCGCCATCAGGAGTTAGATGAACAGCTATGAGTCGACCGTAAGTCCAATCACAAATGAAGAATGCTTTTTGATATTTTTGAGGAAATTTCGCACCGGTACCGAAAACGACTCCTGTTGGACAGCCAATTCCGATCGTTGCTGTTGGTGGAAGACCATCTGGATAGTATTCGGGCCATTTTGCACTACCTTCGCGGAAGCCATTATCTCCACCTCGAACAGAATGAAAAACATGCACTGGTCGATACCAAGGTGTACCCCAATCCCATTCCATATCACTGTCGAAACCAAACAATTCGCCATCGGCATTGAAATCGATGTCGTAAGTGTTGCGTTGGCCCGCCGAAAAAAGTTCGATATTCTTGCCATCTAGATCCATCCGAGCAATGTAACCACCCGGCGGTTTCAAGCCGGCGCCGAAGCCATTTCCATCTTCCATTCGAGGTAGTGCAAGATCATCTGCGTAATTTCTGTGTGGCGAGCTCTCGGTTAAGTCATTAGGAACCGCAGTGAAATTACCGCAGACAGCATATAGCATACTGTCCGGCCCCAGCGCTAATCCGTGTGAACCATGCTCACCACTTCCCCCCTGCCATTCCCTCAAGAATTCGACATCATCAAAGCTGTCGTCACCTTTGGTATCGCGACATCGGTAGAGTGCAAAACCTCGACTACCGTTTCCACTCACGTAAAGAGTGTTGCCAACAAAGAGCATTCCCATCGTTTCACTTACGGGAATGCGAAGCCTTTCTTGCTTGACGACTTTGCCATCAACGATCGTCACGCGCGTGATAGGCTGCCCACTTTGGCCTCCCAGAAGTAAGCGTCCTTTCGGATCTTTTGCCAAACAGATCCAGGATCCATTTTCTCCAGGATCGGCTTGCAGAATATGCTCAACCTTAAAACCTGGAAGAGTATCCAAAACATCCGAAGCATTTCCAAACTCTACCGGCTTGGGTACATCAGCCTTGTATAATGCTTTAACAATGACAAGCTCCTCGCCCTCGGAAGAAATCTCGAGTCTCTCGCCTTCCCGAACTTCCTTTTCCAATTGCTCGTCGCCAATCTTATACGTGACAACCAATTTCTTGGGAATTCCGGGCGCGGTATCTCCAAACGTTTCATTGGTTGCATCAATGCTTAGTTTATTTTTGACGACCGCAGCCTGAACAACCGACGTAACATCGCTATTCTCTTGAGCGATGGCTTGCATCGTGCTCGTTAAGCTGACAATTAGGAGCAATGACCCTAACATAAAACGTGGAGAAGAAAATTCGCTGATCATTCGATGTTCGATTCCTGCTTAAATTAGTCGCGACGGTGTAGGTTCAGTGCAATCACAATCCGTTGGCTCGTGTTATATTTTACTTTATCACGCTTCAGTCCTTCGATCCTACCGGACAGAAAACGGATTTTCCGTATACATTGCAGCAAATCGCTAGATAATTTCCTCAGGAATTGCATGGAAACGCGCACAAAGCGGTGCTTGCTGCAGATCTAGTATCCAATGGTATTCTTGCTGAGTCTATTTGGGTCGACTTGACCGAGAAGTTCTCTTCCACGCTCGGTCATCATGCGCAATTCGCTGCCGATCGCGATAAACTGCATACCTTGTTCAGCTCTCAGTAACGCCGAGGTGGCATCCATTACGTGCATACCGGTGGGTGTACCAGTTTTCTTTCCAATATCGACAACTAGTTGTAGAGCGGCTTGAAACTTTTCTTCAGAGGCTTCTGAGCCGTCGGAGTGTCGCATTTGTGCTCGGAGGTCAACAGGACCGACAAAGATTGCATCGACACCAGGCAACGAATAAATTGCTTCTGCGTTGGTGATTCCGCGAGGACTTTCGGTCTGCAATATGACCAGTATTTCTTCGTTGGCGTTCTTGAAATACTCACCTGACGAGCAATCAAAATTTAGAGCGGAGAGACTTCCTCCAAGACTTCGATTACCAACCGGCGGATATTTTGCGGCTCGAATCGCTATTTCCGCTTGTTCGACGGTATCGACCATTGGGACTACGATACCAAACGCCCCTGCGTCGAGAACCCTTTTTATATGATCATGGCTACCTTGTGGAACACGAGCGAGCGGAACGCAACCCGATTCTGCAATCGCTCCGAAAACCAATGATGCTTGATGCATATCGACGGGGGCATGTTCCAGATCCAGAGTGAGCCAGTCATATCCCATCTTGGCCATCACTCGAGCAGCGAACACATCTCCTAAGCTGAGCCACGTTCCAAATGTTGGCTTACCTTCTTTGAGCAATCTTTTGATACGATTGGTCCGCATCGATCCACCTAACTTTAGCTGTTATGAATTGAAAATTTCTTGGAGGGCAATATGGCATCAATGGGCGTGACGAAATGGAATTAGTACGCGCAACGCGACTTCTGTTTGGGTACATTATTCAGTAAGCAATCAGGTCGCTCTCCACGCAATGCCTGCAGTGCGTGATTCACGGCCATTTGGTAGAGGCGATGATGACCCTCCCAGGTATGACTGGCAATGTGGTCCGTCAGCACGATATTTTCCAGCGTCAGCAATGGATTGTCAGCCGCAATGGGTTCTTTTTCAAAAACATCGAGTCCCGCGCTAGCCAAGTGACCCGACTTCAATGCACTTGCTAGGGCAGTTTCATCCACCAGCGAACCACGGGCTGTGTTGATGAGGATCGAACCCGGTTTCATTTTGGAAAGAGTCGACTCATTGATCAAATGCCGTGTCGCCGGTGTGGATGGGGCATGCAACGAAACGATATCGGCGTTCTCTAGTATCTCTTCTAAAGAATCAACTTTTTGTATCCCTAAATCGGACGCTTGCTGTAGATCTAAAACTGGATCAAAAGCAATAATATGCATGCCGATGGCTTGCATGATTCGGGCCACTTGCAAGCCAATTCGTCCGAGTCCTATCAAACCGAGAATTCGATCTTGCAATTCCATCCCCTTCAGACCAAAGAAGTTGGAATGCCAGCGTCCCGCTCGCATATCGCGATCCGCATAGGCAACGGTTTTGGCTGCAGCAAATATCAGTGCCACCGCATGTTCGGCTGTGGAGCGCGTTGGGCCATTCGGAGTGTAGCAAACGGTGATACCGCGCTCCGTGGCCGCGTTGACATCGATGTTGTCATAGCCAACACCAATTCGCGAAAGAACCTTTAATCGAGGCGAGCGGTCCAAGCGTTCGGCATTCCAAGGTGCACCAGGATCGAGCGCTGCATCGCACGTAGCCAACTCATCTAATGACGCCTTGGGACCGATGACTTCGGCTATTCCATTCAACATTGGAAGGATGCTTTCCAGCGGGGTTTCATCAACCCAAATTCGATACATGCTTGCAACTCCACTTTGCTCTACACAATCGCAAATCGTCTATTGGTAAGTTCCTATATTAGCTTGCATAAGACAAGGTTGGAACGGTGGGGAACGTAGGCATGCTTTTCCACCGATATCAGATGTTGCTAAACAATTAGCCTTACCGATTACTTTTTATCGACACTGAAATCTTTCTCATAGAACCAGTCTTTGTGAATGACGGCGACACGCAAATCAATGATGTCTTGCATTCTCCAATCTGGGAGATACTCGCAGGTCCAGTAACTAATGATGGCAGTTCCATCTTTCGTGAAGCGGCAATTGGGATTGGAAAAAGCTCGCTTAGGATCGTTTTCAACATTTCGGATATTTTCCCAGGTTTTTCCATGATCCTTAGAGATCGCGGAGGAGAGGGGACTACGTTTACCATAGTGCGAGCGAAAGGCGGGATCAAAACTTTGATTCCAGATCAGCAGCAAATCCTGAGAGCCAGGAATTTTTGTCAATTCGGGGCACGATTCGGGTGTGAGTAAATCACTTTCCCATGGTTCACTCCATGTCATGCCCTCATCGAGTGACTCTGCAAAATAGAGCTTTCCGAGTTGGTTGCGCATGACCATCAGTATGCGACCATCTGCTGTTTGTTCGACGTGTGGCTCCATGGCTCCACGTTTGGGCAGAGCTATGCGTGTGGAAGAAACCTGCCACGTAAGTCCATCATCGTCGCTGAAGAGCGTCGTTGCAGAATAGGGCCCCGTTTCCGCAGGTGCGCCTGGCGATGGAGGACTGGCGGGCAACAGTAAGCGACCCGAGCGTAGACGCTTGATGGTTCCATTGCACAGCGAAAAATTTTGCCTGGGAACAAAGGCAGCCAACTCTGAAAACGATTTTCCTTGATCGTTCGACCTCCAAACATAGTTGGTGAGTGAGCCCGCATGATGTTGCCTCATAAAAACTAATAAAATCGAGCCATCTTTCGCCAGGATGAGATTGGGGGAATACACATTCATATCCCCTGAGTATGTTTCGGTGATCACGCGATGATTGCTCCAAGTTCGGCCACTATCGGTGGACTCTTGTGAAACAAATCGCGTTTTCGCAAAATCGCTTCCATCCCCGGAAAACTCCATGTAAACCAGCAAAAGTCTTCCGTCCTCGAGTTCGAGCACATCCCCTTCACTTTTTCGAGTGTATTCCGGAGTGGTGCTGGCAACGGTGACAATGGTCGGTGGTGACTTGTTATCGGCAGATGCTGAAAGAGGTTGCCAGTGACCGTGCACGGCACAATAACCGTGCGGAACATTCGTGATAGGCCAAGACGCTTTGCCATCGCGTGATGCAACATACAATTGCATGATGCCACTGCGATCGGAACCGAACAGAATCCAGTGTCCATCGGGTGAGATGGAAGGATGGTAATGTCGAGTTCCAGGCTTCGAATGGGTTAATTGAGTCACGTTTCCTACAAGATCGACTTGTAGCAGTTCGGTGCTCTCAGCGACTTTGGCCGTGTAGTAAATACTTTGTCCATCAGGTGCCCAGACGGGTATATCACTGCTCTCGCTGTGGAAATCGGGGTATTTTAATTTTTCAACGACACCTCGATATCCTTGCCGATCGGCCAGCTTTCGAAGATCGGTCCCATCGCTCTTTACGATGTAAGGATGACAGTTGTAGTGCTCGCCCGATACGAACATCAGCCATTGTCCATCAGGGGACCATTGAGGTACAAAATTAAATGGATTGCCAGTACGTATGAGTTGTTTTTCGGTCCCATCGCGATTGGAAACATAGATCTGGTAATTTTCATGATAGGATATAAGTTTTCCATTAGGTGACACGGCATATCCATAGGTGAATCCGCTGCCATTGCCCGAAACGTCGCGCTTTTGGTGGCCTTCCAAATCCATTAAATAGGGCTTCGAGACGCCATCGATCAATGGGGTAAAACCATAGCCACTGCCGTCTGGCAGGAAGAATAGTCCTGTATTGTAAATACTGACCCGATCGATTTCGGTCAGGTTGGTTATTCTTCCTGAAGAGATCTCATAAAGGCAGGTGTCGACCAACCATCCTTCCGTCATACGAAAAGTTTTATTGACCCGTTCCCAGGCAGCATTCTCGGGACTTTCCCAAAGACTCAGCAGGATCGCCTGTTTACCATCGGGGGCCCAACCGGCAAATTGCGTCCAGGAATGCTCTTTAGAGATCAGTTCATTACCAATTTCACGGCGTCCCTCCCCATTGGCTTGAACCAAAAAAGATCGGCTCGTTTTCCAGTTCCCATATTGTCCCTCGGGTAAGTCATTGCGATGCTCCGTGTAGCCAATCCAGTACTTAGGCTTCGTTAATTCAAACTCGTCTTGCCCAAGGGTTGTCCGTACAAGAAAAAACAGTCCAGCTACCATAAGCTGCAGGGCAAGGCGCCTATTGACTATCATGTCAACAACTCCTGTACGATTCGAGCTCCGGTGACTTCTGGATCGGTGAGTCGCTCTGGCCGCCCGTTATGCATGAACGTCAGTTTTTTGTGGTCAATACCAAGTTGTCCTAGAATCGTGGCATGTAGGTCTGAGACACTAACGCGTTGTTCAACGGATTTGTAACCGAATTCGTCAGTGGCACCGTGGATATGACCACTCTTGAATCCTCCACCAGCCATCAGCGTGCTGAATGCATGCCGATTATGGTCGCGTCCATCGGATCCTTCGGTGATCGGTAAGCGACCGAATTCGCCCGTCCACATGACAATGACTTCATCCAGCAACCCACGTTGCTTTAGATCTTGGATAAGGGCGGCACTGGGCTGGTCGACATATCCGCATATTTTGCGGAGATCATTCTTCAAGTTAGAGTGGTTATCCCAGGGTTGAAAGGAAGGATCGAGGGGAGGAAAAACCTGTACAAACCGAACACCGGTTTCCACCAGTCGCCGCGCGAGCAAACAGCGGGTACCGTAACCAGCTGTAGCTGGATTATCGAGCCCGTAGAGTTTTTTGGTTGCGGCGCTCTCCTGAGAAAGATCAAGAACTTCCGTTGCGGAGAGTTGCATTCGGGCTGCCAGTTCGAAATTCTCTATGCGAGCCTCCAATTCCGATTCTCTCGGATGTTGACTGAGATGGAGGCCGTTGAGTTGCTGCAAAAATTCGCGAGACCGCGACTGAATAGTCTTTGGAATAGGGCGAGCCGAATTCAAATGCAGAACAGGGGTACCATTGGACCCGAATTCGGTGCCTTGATAAACGGCGGGAAGCCAACCACTCGACCAAACCATTTTTCCCGATGTGTTATAGCCTGTTGGATCGCGCAGGACGATGTAACAAGGAAGATTCTGGTTCTCGGTTCCTAGAGCATATCCAATCCAAGATCCCATCGCGGGTCGGCCATTAAACGTTTTGCCGGTTTGCAGCATATTAAGTGCAAAGGGATGATTATTGTTTTCAGTAAACATCGAGCGAATCAAACAGATATCATCGCACACCGATGACAGATTCGGCACCAATTCCGACAATTCCATGCCACATTTGCCATGTTTCGAAAACTTAAATGGCGTGCCTAGAAGTACATTCTTATTGCCGAGCTGAAACGTTTCGACTTGGTCAGAATGTGGTTGGCCATGTCGCTTGGATAGTTCAGGCTTATGATCGAACAGATCCATCTGTGAAGGACCGCCGTTTTGACAAAGCTGAATTACGGCTTTCGCTTTGCCAGGAAAATGTCCTGGTCGCGGTGAAAGTGCGTTGGATGCTATCGGCTCGTCGGCTCGTGTCAATTGTCCGAGCCAGCCTTGGCTATCTAATAAGCCAGTTAAGGCTAACGCGCCGAAGCCACTCCCGATGGACTGCAAAAGCTCTCGTCGCAACATAGTCACCTCTTGATTACTCAACATACAAGAACTCGTTGGATGACATGAGCATCTGGCAGAAGTCTGCCAAAGACTTTAGCGTGGCTTGTTCCTTGAAATGCTCTGCAGCTTGATAATCAGCGGTTTGCGATTCCAAAAACTGTAGACTCTTTTCTAGTTCCATGTCGAGCGGTGGACGAGCGAATGCTCGCTGGAACGCATACTTTACTTGTTCTGTTCTATCCTCACCGATACGTTCGGCGATATGTTTCGACATCGAATCGGCTTGTTTATACATGAATTCACTGTTGAGCAACGCGAGCGACTGTAAGACGGTGGCCGATTGTGTTCGCTGAGTGCAGTTGATCGACATGATGGGCGCGTCGAATATCTCGAGGAATTTTAGGGGATAAATGCGTCTGGCAAACAGATAGATGCTACGGCGTGTCGTTTTCGAAGTGACGTTGTCCGTTTTTACCTCCGATAAACCGTCTGCAGGATTCGTAATCGGATCAGGTGGGCCTCCAGCGGTTCGATCGAGCGTTCCGCCGACAGCCAACAAAGAGTCCCGAATGATCTCCGATTCCAGACGCCGCATGTTCATTCGCCATAGCAATCGATTCTCAGGATCCGTCCGCTCCCCCTGGTTTATCGATGCGTTTTTTAAATCGCTCGCCTGAGGTCGGCGAGAGCTTTGCCGATAGGCCGACGAAAGCGTGATTTGACGATGCAGACGTTTAATACTCCAGCCGTTATCCATGAAGTCGACAGCCAGCCAGTTGAGAAGTTCCGGGTGTGTGGGGAGACTGCCAGATCGGCCAAAATTTCCTAGTGTTTCGACAATTCCACGCCCGAAGTGATGATGCCAAACGCGATTTACCAATACGCGGGCGGTCAACGGATGAGTTGGTTGAGTGAGCCACTGCGCAAGTTGGAGTCGGCGACCGCTGGTCGCACCCTCTGCTTTCGCAGGTGCGGACGATTCCGTTGGCGAAGCTGATTGTAAGACTTCGGGGAATCCAGCTTGGACCAGAACACCTTTCGCTCGTGAATTACCCCGTCGATGAACATGTGACAGCGGTGGTTTACCCACATCCCATAAAGCCTGGATCATGGCATAACTTTTCTTTTTCGAAACCAGTTTACTGCGTTGATCGGCTTGCGTTTTCAAAGTTTCCTTGTCTGTCGTTGAAAGAGTTGCTTCTAGATCATTCTCGGAGATCGCAAAGGTACCAGCAAATTTCTCCGCCAGATATTTTTGAACATCGTTTCTTTGTTCCGGTTTCAGGTCGACTGCGTTGCGGACATCGTTTCTAATCGGCTCTGGAATCGTTTCCAATCTCGTTTCGATCAGCGTGTTGCGAACCTGCTGCTTGAGCATCAATTCAGTTTGAGTGATCTCTGCGATTTGTCGATCGATTTCCGCATTGTGCTGGTCAATCGCCGCTTTCTCGGCCAGGGAAACCTCTGGTAGGTGGCGATCTTTAGGTTGTTTCCAATCATTCACATTGAAGGCAGGTTCGAAACAGGCCATCAAGCGGTAATAATCGCGCTGCGGCAACGGATCATATTTATGGTTGTGACAACGACAACATTCCATGGTCAATCCCAGCACGGCGGTTGAGAACATGTCGAGTGTTTCGTTAATGACTTCATATCGCTTTTCGATGCCATATTGCGGAAAATCAGTATGGTCATCCACATTCCGCAGAAATCCGGTTGCCGTCAAAAGCGAGAGGGTCCGCGCGTCATAAGTTTTTGAATTTCGCCAATCGATCAATTCGTCACCCGCGATTTGCTCGGTAAGGAATTGATCGAAAGGTTTGTCCTCATTAAAAGAAGCGATGACATAATCGCGATAACGCCATATTCCATTGTTCGGATAAATCGTTCCGAGATCGTTGTCTAGCTTGCCATCGACATAACCGGCCGCATCGAGCCAATGCCGTCCCCATCGCTCTCCGTAGTGGGGTGATTTTAAAAGTTCATCGATAAGAATTTCATAGGCGTTTTCACGCGAGTCTTCCAAAAATGCTTGGACAGCTTTCGGTTCCGGTGGGAGTCCAAGTAAATCAAAGTAGGCTCGTCGGATCAGCGTGGTTTTATCGACCTCAGGCGAATACTGCAAACCTTGCTCTTCTAATTTTGCCAATAAAAATGCATCGACGACGGTGCGAATTCGATCGCGACTTCGGGGCTCGGGCATCCAACTCTTTGATGGTGGTCGAAAAGCCCAGAACTTACGATCTTCTTCGTCGATTTGCGAGTGTGGCGGAAGCGGAATTATGTTTTCTTCGGCCGGTGCTCCCCCCTTAATCCAATCGCGCAAAATGGCAAGTTCATGATCCGTTAGTTTGTCTCCTGCCTCAGGGGGCATTTGTCCTGAAGCAGCTAAATCAAGAAGCAAGCTCTGATGCGGTTGGTTGCGAACAATCGCTGGACCGTTTTCTCCGCCACGAAGGATCTCTGACAATGTGCGAAGATCCAGTTTCGCTTCTTGAACCTCTTCGCCATGGCAGTCCTGGCATTTCGATTCCAGTATGGGAAATATGTCTTTTTCGAAAGAAGGGGGGGGCGGATATACCGGATCATGGACAGTTATGGAAAGTTCCAGTCTAGTAGCATCGCCATGATGAGGTGTTGCAGTGCCATCGGCAGACGCATCCACGATAAAGTAGACGAAGTCGCCCACTTGAACGGATGAATCTTCGATATGAAACGGGCTACGTTGCGAGGCAGTACCAAAATCGCATTGGCCTTGTGCAATGGGCGTGGATTGAAAACCGTTTAATAGATTGGGTGCTCGACTGCGTTCGATATACCAAGCAATGCGCGAGTTATCTCCACAACACGATTGAGAATGCTCAAAAGAACCATCGATCTCAAGTTTTCCAGAGACCGGACTGCGCCAACCGATCACGATTGCATAGTCGGGGCCCGGCGCAATCAAAATATCGCCCGGCTGATACTTCAATCCGATATCGTACTCTTCTGTGATTTTTCCAATCAGTGGCGCTAGGGCGTTATTGATCCGGAAGGCCCAACCATCCAGAGGCGAGCCGAAGAGTTTTTCACCCCCTTCCAGTAACGACACGTATTTTCCATCTCTCAGCCATTGACGTGACTCCACCGGTCCAGCGGATTGAGTAGTCCTTAAGAAATGCCAAACTTCGGACTGCTCCCGATCGGCATTGGGATTCCTGCGTGCGCTCCCGGTCTGAAATTCCTCGCGCAAATTCCAACGCGCAGCCGAGGCTTGATCCTGTTCACTCATCGCTGAAGAAGAGTGAAACGCTGCTAGCCAGAAAATTGATAAGGCCAACAGATAACACGTTCGATACAGTCGCTGCATAGGCGGGATCCCCGAAAGGGACGAGGCAGGTCAGGTTTACGACAGGAAATCTTTGAACAATGTCGCGCGACGTAAGCTTGCTGATGAGCCTTCATTGTACCTATAGTGGTATTGAGTTAAAACGTCGCTAAACAACCATTTTTGTTAAGTTTCCTAACATAATGACGCCCATAGACGCGAATTCGGTCGATTTTCAGAAGTTGGGGTTTCACCTCAGCGGCGCCCTGACCAATCGTATGAGTCGCCCTCACCGCCACGACGAAATCGAGATGACCGTTTTGGAGTTGGGATGGATTGACTATCTTTTCGGCGGCCGACGAGTTCGACAATTTGCGGGGGAGTTTTGTGTTCGTTGGGCCGCAATTCCGCATCAGAGTATTGATTTCGATCCGGGAGGTCGGCATTTCTCTTTGAAGATTCCGCTGGCCTGGTTTCTGAATTGGCGTTTGCCCGACGCGTTGGTCAATCGGTTGCTCGGGGGCGAAATGCTCGCGGAAATCGAAACCGATGCCGAGGCCTCGGATCTCGCCATGATGCGACGCTGGTACGATGCCTTCTCCCATGGCGGCGCGGATCAGCAGCGGATGATTTTGCTGGAAGCCGAGGCCAGGTTACTCCGGTTGGCATTGCGATTACCGAGGGAAGCAACTGGGAGCGGAAAACATGGACTGCAAACTCAACTTGGTAAATTCGAGCGTATGGTCGTTTTCATCGCCGCAAATTATACTCGCGATATAAGCGTATCAGATATCGCAGCGGAGGTTGGATTGCATCCAAATTCAGCGATGAGGCTTTTCCGCAGCAACAGCGGTCTGACCACAATCGAGTATCTCACGATGCATCGTATTTGGCATGCCCAACATTTACTTGTCTCGAGCGATATGAAAATTCGAGACATCGCACAAGCTTGTGGTTTTAACTCGCCCAATCGATTTTATGCGGCATTCAAAAGCTTGGTCGGTAAGCAACCCAAGGATTTTCGTGCGTCGGTTGAAGCGTGATTCTGTCAAGCAGTACGAGAATGCTGTGGTCTCCGATATACGAAGCCTAACGATATTGACCGCATTTCATGCTTTAGCTTTCGTCAAGAGACGTTCAGGCCCAAGTCACAGCACCTTTGGGCTCATTGAGCAAAATGGTTTGCAAGAAGCGGATTGCCTTTTCTAGCCCTTCCCGTGATGTCATAAGACTATCTTCATGCTCTATGGACAGTGCGTGATCATAACCGGTCATTCGGAGCGCGGAGATAAAATCGCACCACATTTCCCTGGAGCTTCCATAACCGACAGTGCGAAAGAGCCAAGCGCGATGCAGTTCATCGCTGTAGTGTTTGGTATCGAGAACACCATTGATGGAAGAATTCCATTTTTGTATGTCAGTATCTTTGGCATGCACGTGCCAGATCGCGCCGTTCAAGGCTCGAACCGCCGCGCATGGATCGATACCCTGCCAGATCAAGTGAGAAGGATCGAAATTAGCACCGATCTCGGGACCGGCAGCCTGACGTAGTTTGAGTAACGTTTCTGGATTATAAACGACAAAGCCAGGATGCATTTCGAAAGCGATTTTGTGGATGCCATGCTCTCTCGCAAATTGCGTGGTCTTCGCCCAGTAGGGAATAACCACTTCTGTCCACTGGTAATCGAGTATGTCGAGATATTCAGGTGGCCAGGGACAGGTTACCCAATTCGGCTGTGCATCGCCTGGAGCACCGCCGGGGCACCCGCTGAAGGTTGTTACAACCTCAACGCCTAGTTTAGCTGCCAAGCGGACGGCCCGTTCGAAATCTGCATGATGTTGGGCAGCAATACTTTTGTTTGGATGGATTGGATTGCCATGGACCGAAAGGCAAGAAATCGTCAAGCCTCGTGAGTGAATCGCTTCCAGATAGGCTTTGGCTTTGGTATCGCTGGCTAGCAACTCGTCGGGATTACAATGATCGGTTCCGCAGTAAGCGCCCACACCGATTTCAACGGTTTGTACTCCAAGTCCCGCTAGATAATCCAACGCTTGTTCCACCGGCATGGAGCGGAGAATAACAGTGAATACACCTAGTTTCATGGCCAACGTTCTCCAGTGGCAGAGCAACAATGGATATCGCTTGCTAGTACTGCGATCCAAGCAGGGACACAAACTTAAGCCACAAAAATAGCACAGTTGCCTCATGGTCGGCAAGAGTGGGCTGACTGCTTCTCTGCGTCCCAGGGGAGCGCGCAGATGAAGAAAAGTGAAAGCACGAGATCAACCCTGCGACTTTGGTTTCGCTTTATCAATTTCTCGAGAACTATATCGCGACATCAACATCGCGACATCAACATCGCGACATCAACATCGCGACATCAACATCGCGACATTAACATCGCGACACTCCTAGCGGGCTGTCATGCTTCGCTTATGCCAGCGATAACCTAGGCGAGTATTCCTGAAATCACTTTGCCATGCACATCGGTCAAACGATAGCGGCGCCCCTGGAATTTATAAGTTAAGCGTTCATGATCGATACCCAACAGATGCATCATGGTTGCTTGAAGGTCATGGATGTGCACACCATCCGTGGCGATATTGTAGCCGAACTCGCAAGTTTCTCCGAATACGGTTCCTCCTTTGATACCTCCTCCCGCCATCCAAAGGCTGAAACAACGAGGATGGTGATCGCGACCGAATTCCTTCTGAATTTTGCCTTGGCAATAGTTTGTTCGACCGAATTCGCCACCCCAGATCACGAGAGTGTCGTCCAGTAAGCCTCGAGCCCTCAGGTCCTTTATCAATGCGGCTGCGGGTTGATCGGTTTCTTGACAGAGTTTGGGAAGTGCGGAGGGGAGGCCACCATGATGATCCCAATCTTGATGGTAAAGTTGAATAAAGCGAACGCCTCGTTCGGCGAGTCGACGGGCTAAAAGACAATTTGCTGCGAAGGTACCTGGCTTGGTAACATCTGGACCGTAGCTTTCTAGAACATGGCTGGGTTCACTCGAAACATCGGTCGCTTCGGGAACGCTAGCTTGCATGGCATAGGCCATTTCATAGTGGTCGATTCGCGATTGAATCTCGCTATCAGGCGTCTGGCTGAATTGATGCTGGTGTAATTCCTTTAAACGATCCAACAAATTTCGACGGCTCGACAAATCGATACCGGACGGGTTGCCGAGGTACAGCACAGGATCTTTAGCTGCTCGAAAAAGAACGCCTTGATGTTTTGTGGGAAGAAATCCGCTCCCCCAGAGATGCGCGCCCAAGGGTTGGCCCCCTTTATCCCTCGTGATCAAGACAACAAACGCGGGGAGATTTTCGCTATCTTGCCCTAATCCATAACTCAACCATGCTCCGATGCTGGGGCGTCCAGCGATCGGTGTGCCCGTCTGAAACATGGTGACGCCTGGACCATGATTGATCGCTTCGGTATGCATCGATCTGATAACGCACAGTTCATTGGCAATCGATGCTGTATGTGGCAACAATTCACTGAACCAAGATCCGCCGCCTCCATATTGCGTGAATTTGAACGGCGAGCCTACCAGTGGAATTGAGGCTTGGTTTCCGGACATCCCGGTTAGGCGTTGGCCGGCTCGCACGGAGTCGGGCAATTGCTCTCCATGCCGTTGATTGAGCAGTGGCTTATAGTCATAAAGATCGAGTTGCGATGGGCCGCCTGACATGAACAAGTAGATCACTCTCTTGGCTTTAGGAGCGAAGTGAGGTTGACCAAGCACTCCTCGGTCTTTCACTGCCTCACCGACCCGATCCTCGCCTGCCGTTTCCCTGCTCATCAGGTCAGCCAGGGCGACCGAGCCTAGACCGATGCCTGCTTGGCCTAGAAACGTTCGGCGATTGAACGATAAAAGATCTGAAAGCATGTGGGAGTTCCTCATTCCTATCTCTTGACGACACATTCATCGTGATTCATAAGGGCCTGAGCTAAAACTGTAGCCGCTGCCGCTTCGGCAGAATTGATTTTGGGGTCGTGCTGTTTATTTCCAATCGTCAGAATTTGCTTGGCTAATTCCGGATGGCTTTGGAAGTGCTTGACTTGTTCGTCCCACAGTTGGGATAAAATTCGCAATTCAACTTCATCTGGGCTTCGGCTCCAGCAGCGTTGACATCCTTCGATGATCATCTTTTCGACATTTCCTTGGTGCACTAGCCAAAGTTCTTGGCCCAGAATGCGTGCCGCTTCGACATATTGAATGCCATTCAACAATATCAGAGCTTGCAACGGAGAATCCGTGCGTTCGCGTTTGGCAATACAGACAGCCCGCCGAGGAGCATCAAAGGCCAACATGGCAGGAGGGGGACCTGTTCGGCGCCAATTCGTATATAGACTACGGCGATACGCGTCATCACCACCGCTCACCGCAGCAGGCTTGAAAGCTTCCAACATCTCGTAGGGCTGAACAGGTGGCCCGCCGATTTTCTCTTTGAGTAATCCGGCTGCTGCCAGAGCGTTATCGCGGATCATTTCAGCCGGGAGTCTGAAGCGGGGGCCGCGAGCTAGCCAATCGTTGTCAGGATCGTCTGCCATCACCGTTGCATCCGCAAAGCTAGCCTGCTGATACGTTTTCGTCATGACAATGGCTTTAATCAGTTTCTTCATGTCCCAGCCAGAACGGATGAAGTAATCGGCTAAAGTATCGAGCGCTTCGGGGTACAGTGGGCGACTCCCTTGGCTACCGAAATCCTCAGAGGTCTTTACCAAGCCTCTTCCGAAAATCGACTGCCAGACCCGATTGACGGTAACTCTGGCCATCAAGGGGTGATCGGGGCTAGTGAGCCATCTCGCTAATCCTAAACGATTCAGTGGCGCATTTTTGGGGAAAGGGGACAAAGCTTGTGGCACT
Source organism: Pirellulaceae bacterium (assembly GCA_044359485.1). Classification (GTDB taxonomy): domain Bacteria; phylum Planctomycetota; class Planctomycetia; order Pirellulales; family Pirellulaceae; genus JAFLCP01. The sequence continues at coordinate 24,826 of JBIKMB010000009.1, forward strand.
CCGCCGAATACTTGTTCACGGCGCTGAGCATATTCTCCGCGAAACAGCACATAGGCTGGCTTGGGAGTCGGTAGTTCTTTCATCACCATGATTTCCTTCAAGCCTTCGAAGTATTTTGCCTCTTCGATTCGCGCATGTTGTAGATCCTTGAGCAGAGCTTGATAGGCTGCATCTTGGTGGTGCAAATACCAGTCGAACAGTTGCGAGCGGACCTCCGGAGTCAGTTGCTCGGGTGGAGTTGAAGCTATGGTGGTCGCTTCTGCTTCATCGTAAATCGCTAGGGCTGCCAATGGCGTGATGACCGTATCGAAAACACGTAGATCATCTACTGCACCGCCGGTAAAACCGCGATCCCGGAAACGTTCACCGAGGGTAATGTTATCACCTCCGCCACCGGTGATCTCTCGGGTCAATGAGTCCTTAATGGCTTCCACCTCAGCTTTGCGGCCGTTGACATAGATGGCGAGTCCTGAGGCCTTGCTACTTCCATCGGATGTTACGGTCACATGAACCCACTGATCGATTGGAAATTTCTCTTTAGCAGCAATGGACATCGCGTTGCCAGGCCAAAAATGAATCAAGGACCATTTGAGTCGTCCTTCTTCGAGCAACAACTCATAACCTCGACTCGCAGCGTCCGTCCAAGCTCGCGATCGATGCATCACGACTGAACGCGTTTTTTCGTCTGGCGTCTTGATCCACATCGAAATACCAAACGGCTGGTGACGGTGAAAGTTGCCCAGCGGAAGAGCAACCGGATCGTCGCCGGTGAATTTGATGGCTTGACCTTGTCGGCCTTCGACGAGTCCATTTTCCCCATGAATGACAGCTGGTTGGGTTGGGGTTATGGTGTTAGCTAGTTGATTTCCTTCACGGAAGTCCATGGGAAAGCGGGCTTGCTCTCCAGTGATCCATCGAGTCTCTGTCAGTAAAGGAGAATTCAGCCACTTCTCAAAGTCTACCTGACTTTGGGAGCGTTTTTCCGAAAGCTGACTCTCCAGCACGGCGATCCGCTCACGCAGGTTAGCGAGTTTCGCAGCGGACTCTGCATTTTGTAAAGTCAAGGCGGGAGTGGGTGGCGAATTGGTAAAGAAGGCATAAAGTCCTGCTTCATCGATGTTCTGAAACATGGAAAAAAGCTGATAGTATTCCTTCTGGCTGATAGGGTCGTATTTATGGTCGTGGCAACGAGCGCATTCGAGTGTTAGTCCCAAGAAGGCAGTTGCAAAAGTGTGAACGCGATCGCTCACATATTCAACCCGATACTCTTCTTCGACGCTTCCTCCCTCCGATTCTTGCTGATGCAAGCGATTAAATGCGGTTGCCAGAATTTGCTCGTCCGTAGCATTCGGGAGTAGGTCGCCCGCCAATTGCCACGTAACAAATTCATCAAAAGGCTGATTCCGATTAAAGGCTTGAATGACCCAATCTCGCCAGAACCAAACCTCACGTTCTCTGTCCACTTGAAATCCATAACTGTCCGCATAACGAGCGACGTCTAACCAATCGACTGCCATTCGCTCCCCATACCGCGGTGATGCCAATAATCGATCCACCAAAAGTTCCACCGCGGAAGAATCCCGATCGTTCAGGAAAGCGTCAACCTCCTGGGGTGTTGGTGGAACCCCAGTCAGATCAAAACTCAGTCGACGAATCAAGGTGGTTTTCGACGCGATCTGTTGCTGCGTTAGGCCACGTTTCGACAAACTGTTTTGAATGAGGCTATCGACCGTACGGCTGATGTTTTTATCTGTGGTTTCGAACGATTTAAGAGGAATAAACGACCAATGTTTCTCATAGGGCGCTCCCAACTTGATCCAGTTCTTCAGCGTTTCAATTTCGGCGGGATTCAAGGGAACCAATTTCGCGTGAGGGGGAGGCATTATCAGCTCCTGATCGTCGCTGAGAATGCGCGCAAGCATTGCGCTTTGTTCGGGTTGTCCCGGTACGATTGCCCCGGAAGCGATCGCAGAATCACGGTCGTCTAAACGGAGTTCGGCTTCCCGTTTGCTGCTATCTGGTCCATGACAAAAGAAACACTTATCTGACAAAATCGGACGGATGTCCTCGTTGAACGAGATAGTTTCGTCCCCAAGCAAGGAACTCATTCCAATGACGAGACTCAGCAGGAAAAATCGCCGTAAACCAGTTGTCATTTCCATTTTTAATTCCGAAAAGGAAATCACTCACAATACTCGAATCGTGCTTTAGTATAAACCGCAATTTCGATCCGCCCAAAACACCCCCGACATTCTAGCAAATGTCCACTATTCGGACATGGCTTCCGTTAGATCGATGGGATTCCTGACGAGTCCCGTGGAGATCGCCCCTCCTATTTCGCCCCCTTTTCTACCGCTTTTGGGACCTCAGAAACCAAAAATTTGAGGTGGGATTTAAAAATCGCTCCATTGGAACTTCAACCAACATTGCGCAGTAAGCAGTGGAAAATCGCGATGAGAACGGTGAAAAACGGCTGACATACGGGCCATTGAGCCTACGCAATGTCATGCACTCGAGAAACGCTCGCTGCTCAAGCCAGGCAATGCTAGAAAATTCATCTCCCAACACGGATGTTTTGTGAAACTATTTTTGCTTGTTCGAGACCACCCTTTCAACCCTTCAGTCATTACAGTTGGGTGGGGCCTAATAGAGAACGATTCATCACCAGAGAATTCGGAGGGCCAAGCGTTTCATCTGTGGAGGAGGGACTGAACGATGTCGGAAAAAGAAATTACTGCCTTGATCGGTTTCGCAATTGTATTGTTTGTCTGGTACCTCTTTATATCGATGGTTCAGTGGATTCACGTCGGTATTCGAGATGGTTTAAATGGCCAAACACTGGCAAAATATAATTACCGAATCCTTAACGGTTGGAATGGATTTTTGGTATTACTCGGATACGCTCTACTCTTCATCGCAATTGTCGATCGAGAGGGGAAAACGTCGATTGGAGCTGATCTCGCCAACGCGGGAATTGATCCGCTGTTGGCTGGGGGAATCTACTTCGGATTGTTCCTCTCCTGGATCGCTTGGCGAAGTTCCATCTGGTACGCCTTGGCTTTCGTCCCTGCGATGCAGATTTATCTGGTTTTTGGTATCTTTTTGGCAGTTCTACAGGGCTTCGGTGAAATCTGTAGCGTGATCGGACAGGAGGGGCGTTCCAAGAAATGTTCCAATTGTGGAACACTTAACTCTTCTTATTCGTCCACATGCTCCGGCTGCACCGGGCACTTCATGAACTAGAAATCCGTAACCTGCGCCGTTACACCTCAACGGTGCAGGTTGTATCATTTAAAGACTTGGATTCGTTTTCAGTGGACCCTGTTGTTGCCTAGAGACCGAATAAGTGTTGTACAACAATGTCTTCGTGGGCAAGGTCTTCGTGGGCAAGGTCTTCGTGGGCAATGCAGTCTGCTGCGAATGTACTTGCCTGGGCAATCACTTGGAAACACCCCAACGCCTGAAGCATTCGTTGGCGGGAGAGTTTCTGTTAGCATAATTCCAGAGGGAGTCTTCAATGCCGAATGGCCAGATGCCATTTCATCGAATCGGAATGAATCGTCGAAGTGTGTTGGCTTCACTGGCGATGGGCAGTTGTTGGGCTAGACTCTATGCAGTCGCGAGTGAAGAACGACCGGAAATACCGATCATCGATTGTCATACACATTTTTATGATCCATCACGACCCGAAGGTGTCCCTTGGCCCGGGAAGCAAGATAAAACGCTGTATCGCACTGTATTGCCCGATGAATTTAAGCGATTGGCACAACCCCTAGGCGTCGTGGGAACAGTGGTCGTCGAGGCAAGTCCATGGCTTGAAGACAACCAGTGGTTAATTGATTTAGCGGCTCGTGATCCATTCGTGCTGGGAATAGTGGGGCATCTTGATATACATTCCAAAGCTTTTCCTCATAACTTGACTCGATTTGCTCGCGATCGTCGATATCGAGGTATTCGCATTTCAACCGGCGATGTGATCCGCGGACTGAGCGCGGGAGATCAGGTGCTGGAACATCTTAAGCTATTAGCGGACAGCGATCTCGAATTGGATGTCAATGGTGGACCGGATACTCCACAGTATGTCGCCAAATTGTCGGTCGCGGTTCCCAGTTTAAGGATTGTCATCAATCATGTTGGAAATCTTCCCATAGATGGTCGCGAACCATCTAAAGCTTGGGCGGATGCGATGGAGAATGCCGCCAAACAGGATAATGTTTTTTGTAAGGTATCGGCGCTGGTGGAACAGACGGCGACCAAGCCAGCACCGAGAGATTTAAAGTACTACCTTCCCGTGCTGAATCATCTCTGGAACGTGTTCGGGCAAGATAGGCTTATCTTCGGGAGCAATTGGCCGGTATCCGATCGCGGTGCGCCTCTCGACGTCTTGATTCAGCTTGTTCGGGAATATTTTATGTCTAAGGGAGAGCAGGCTGCTAAAAAGTTTTTTTCCGATAATGCCAAAGTTGCGTATCGTTGGCCTTGTTGATTTTGGTTAAAAGTCTCGCGTCTGTTAAGAACTTGACGCGGCAGGGAACTCCTTGGCGGTCAGATAATCTTCGATGCTTGTGACTTTGTTCCAAACGGCCGATGGACTCGAATCAACGCCGGAAGGAATTGCATATTGGTTTGCACCTATTCGCCTGAATGCGAGGTTTCTATCGAACACATCCATGCATGTCGCCCCCACTTTCATCTCGGCTGCAATTTTTAAAAAGAGTTGTCGCATCATCGGCTTTTCTCGCAATGGCCGATACATGTAGATGACGTCATAATCTCCGTATCGCTCAAACTCGAGTGCGTCCCCCAATTCATTTGAGATTGGATAGGGATAGTCGGTTTGAATTTGACTAAGCAGAAAATCCGCGACGGCGAGTGTTCTCGGGTCATATTCCAAGCCATCACATCGCTCAAATCGACCGCAGGCATAAGCGAGAAAGGGCTTTTCGCCGATGCCACTGCCAACGTCCAGAAAGCTGCCGTTGCAATCGGCAACGCCGTAGTAATTGAGATATCGCATAAAAAGGTCGGGGCGAAATGCGATGTAGAAATGATGCGCGGCTTGAATCGCGTCCTGGCTAACTCGATAAGCGGATGGTCTTTTTGGGCAGAAGGCATGTCCAAAAGCGGTGGGGATATCCTTCAAGCGATTCTTCAGTGGCAGGCTGCGAACGTAGTCGATCATTGCTCTTAGATTGCCGCGTTGCAAAATGCCTGGCAACATATCACCCACAAGTTCTGGCTCTTTGCGCATTGCGGCCACCAAGTCGCTAGGCTTTTGCGTTCGCAGAAAACGATGAAAGGATTTGGGAATCGAACGCAGATTCTTAGGATGCCATCCCCAAGGCTCATGATTGACCGATGTTTGCACCACAGAGGCCATCGGCCCAGGCATCCCGATCCGCCGAAGTTCGGTCGGAGCTATCGGAAAGTAAACGAATGGGTGGGTCGTCAATTCCGCGGGGGAAGCGTTGCGCATCCAAGTCAGCGCCCAACGCTCATGCCAACGCCCTAAGCAACGAGGGCATGGATACGCGATTGCGCCGACTCGATTACCGTCAAAGTATTCGCTATTCGATGTTAGCAACACGGGCTTACGATAGCCCAAACAGGTTGGGTTTTCGCACTGATAACAGCATAAACCTCGATGCGATGCATGCGGGTAGCGATGCAAAAGCTTTGGTGCCGGCCGCTCGGAAGAGCAGTGCAGTATCATGGGCGAATTCCGCGCATTGCCTGAACCAAAATGATACCACAGCGCTTGCTCGATTTCTTCTAGCGAAAAAACTCCCTCTGGCACAAAGCAGACACCCGCAATGGGTTTACCATTGGCGCGATATGCAGTCAGCTGGGCTACCGCAAGGGTTTCCGCCTCCAGTGAAAGGGAGGAAGAGTCAGAGCGAGGTTTGTATCCCAACCATTCGATCGATTTCAGCGAAATCTTCAGTGGGGCAAATTCGAAATATCCATCGGAGTCTATCGATCGTTCGATATCGGCAGGCAAGCGTATACAAGTTTGTTGTTCATCTGTTCCTAGGATATCAGGAAGATGGTGCGCGATTAGTTTTTTCAAAACGCGCTCGGGGCATTTATGCCACGATTGCTCGCGATTTATCTTCCCATACCAGCGCATCATGGTTTTATTCCGTACCGGGGAGTTTCTGTCAGTGAGAAAATGAATCACAGGCGAAAAACATTCATATCGCCGCTAGAGCCTGGATGAAGTTAATGACCTCGAAGCCTATACAGGGCAGAAGAGATGCATGCCGTCGAAATAATTCCCATTTAGGCTTTCTCGCCATGCAGTTTGGCCAAGATACATTCGATTTGTCGGCGATGAATTCCCATATGGAGTGCTGCCAAAGCGTGCCAACCAGCTGCGTTGAGCGGTCCGAACCAGGGATGCGCGAAACGCACCTTCGTTTTAAGGCTAGGAGCAGATATCACCACGCCCACTAATCGATCGCAGGAGGATTCGTAATCGGATACAACTTCCGCACCGATGTCTGCGGTGGGCTTTACATCGGCGGTGCTTATTTTTGTGGGCGGAGATTGTCCTTGTAACAACTGCTCGATGAGAGTTGACATCGCTTGATGGACGATCTTTAAATGATCGAGCGTCATCCAGACCGACCAATTCCGACTGCTGTCCTCAAGCCCTACGATGCGTGGAATGAGTTGACGTGAGGCCCCCGCGGCGGAATCACATTGCTCAATTAAATGGCGGATTAGTTTGCGTTCGTTAGCAAACTTTGCATCGAAGGAACTTCGGCTCTTCAAGCATAGCCGCAGCGAAAAGAGTATACGAGCCATCCATAATTCATGCAGCGGAAGTCCTGCTCCCGGTGGAGCGAGCTTGACATCTTTCTTGTCGATCATGTCGATGCAAATTCCTTCGTATGTGATTCGTTATTTTCGATCGGCGGGACGTAAAGCGACATCCTCGTCCGGCTTGATACGCTGCCAAATCTCAATCATGTCACCCCCATCGGGAAGTTTCGCACTTTGTACCCATCGATCCTCCTCGAATCGACAATCGAAAGAATATTCTTTTCCGAAAGTGTTTTGTTTGAATTTCTCATCCAGGCCATACCGCATCGTTTCGATATACTTGCCATCGACAACTTTCCAGCTCCCACCAGCTGAGCGAAAAATTTTTCGATCTTCGGGTTGATATCCAATCCAAATGATATGGACCGGCGTAATGTGCTTGATCGTGATCGAATTTTTATGAAGCTCACTTGGCACACCCCCGAAGGATGCGGAAACAATGCGCCAAGATCCAACCAGTTGTTGACGTATTTCATCATCGGATAAGGTTGCCGCAGTATCTCGATTCGCGCGTGGATTTGATGTGCTCGGCGGAGTAAGAAAGCCACTAAGCAAGATAAGGGTCAGCGCGATTATCAACGCGTGTGGTCCGTAACGCATAGGACGGATTCTCCATTGGAAAAAGAATCGCAGCAATGATGGGAATTCAAAGAGTAAAGCCCAGCGAATCGTAAAGCTTGGCTAGCCTAACGGTATTTTTTTGCCGACACAACATCCAGTAGATCAACGGCCACCTATTTTGACCAGAACTTTGCTTTTTGAGATGCTAGAGTGAGGCTGCTGGTTTGCGGGGCGATCCGAGTTGCGTTGAAAAAGGCCAACAGAAATTGACCAATGCTTGAGTGTTTGACGCCGCACGGAATCATTTTTCGAAAGAAGGGATTGGCATAAAGTTTAGTCCTCCTCAAACATGCAAAATACGATACTTCAGCTTGAGATCGATTTGGCGAAATCTGTCACATTTCGCGGCAGCACATGGTTGCTGTATCTCCATTCCTGGACCGCTTGATCATCGATGTAGAAGTCAGGTTTGGGTAGAGAGGCTGTGAAGCAGTCTGCAATTCCCAATTCTTCGGCGGATGATTTGGCATCGCTTGCGCCGGCAGAACTCCACAGATAGAGAGATTTTCCGTGTCCGTGGAGTTCTTGAATACAGGAAATGACTTGCGGATTGGGAATAAGTTTGCTTCCAACGCTGCGGACTAAAGTATCATCAACATAAACAATCGCGGACTGCACAGATTTGCTCCTTCCTTCAGTCGTTGTGTAGATGATAAATGGTATGTCAAACTTCGGGAGCGATTTGCTTTTTACGATCGCTTGCGGGACCGATCTCTACAAATTCTCCAGGCCATCTCAGCTTGTAAATATAGTTTGCTCGAATTCCATTTTCTCCCACCTTAGCAACTTTGAGTCCACTGAGGAAGTGATCTCCGTCGAACCATTGCGGATCGCAGCCATGCGGTGTTTCCCAGTGACCTTCGCGCTGATCGTAAAATGCGATCGCGATCGTACCACCTTCTCGCGCAACGGCTTGTCCTCCGAGACCCAAAGCAATCGAAATCAGCCCATCTGCGATGGAGTTATTCCCCGCCGCAATTGCGATTTGCTCGCTGTGAGCCTGGCTTAAGACGCTTTCAGTGAATGCAATATGTCGACTTAGGGCGGTTCCCATATGGCCTAGGTTGATGGCAAGTCCAAAGTCCGTAATGGCATCTCTTGTCCCGAGAAAAGAGACAACCTTTTTGAAATTTCGTTCTCCTCGAAAAATGTAGTCGTTATCTTGTCTTGGTTCAGACATTTTTCCTTTTCCTTTTGGCTTTAAAGTGTGATGGGTACCGTAGGGTGAACCATATGATGGCTTTTTTTCACGTGTGTCAGGCGTTCAACGCTAGTACAATGGCACAGCTTTCGAATTGATTGGCTTAGTAGGAAGTGAACTCAAGAAATACCATGTCGCTACTTAGCTTGATCGTCGTGTTCGCGGTGGCACTGAGTGTGCGACTTATTTTTCTTGCATTGCACCTTCGCGATCTCAATCGCTTGTGGAGTGATTATGAGATCGGGGGGGCGAGATTTCGACTAGCCGGTTGGTTAGATGCGATGACTCTTTTAGTATTTGCGATTGTTGCCAGTATTTCAGTTTTCAATATCCATAGTGCTGCTCATCCGAGATCCATGGTTTTCGTAGCCGCCCTTGGGTTGCAACTCCTAACGCGTTTTGCCAGTCAACGTTTCCCAAGGACCAATGTGTCAGGGACATTTTTCGAAGCGAAATTGGATTTCGGCATACACATTTTGCTGAGTCTGCTAGGTGCTGCGGGGGCCACATTACTGGCGTCCATTTATCTATGGTGGCGCAGTTAGCTTGTTAAAACTAAAGCAGCACGTAGTGGCTCAAAAAAGAGGGTTTTACTTCTTGGAGGTTACTTAATGGGGGTGGTTTATTGGTAGTGTTGGCCGGTCTTTCGCCCCTTTTCGTGTTGCTCGTCTAACTTGGAGCGGGAGTGTCCGGTTGGTGAGGCGTGCACATGGGAAGGATTCCTGTAGGTGGAAATTCCCGTAAAATCGGACAGCGGATCTCGGTGACTTTTCGAGGAGCAGTGAGTGGTTTGTAGTTTTTACGAGCAAGTCGCGCTATGCTAGAGGGATGGCTGCCATTAGCGACCTGGAATCATTTCTGATGGACTCTAAAACTTCCAATCAAGCTAATTTTGAAGAATTTCGCCCTTACTTGCTGATATTGGCTCGTAGGCAAATTCCAGCGGCAATGCAGTCCAGGCTTGATGCATCGGATATTGTTCAAGAAACGCTGCTTGAAGCACATTTGAGGCGCGAGGATTATCGGGGAAGCTGGGAGCCGAATCAAATCGGTGGTTGGTTGAGAAAATTGTTGTCCGGCAATTTGATCGATGCGCTTCGTCGTCATGGTCGTGGTATGAGGGATGTTCAGCGGGAGTGGTCGATATCGCAATCGATGGAGGAATCGGCTCGAGGCCTGGAAATGCTATTGATTGCAGAGCAATCGACACCTAGCGAAGTGATGAATCGAAAATTTATGGGTATAGCGGTGGCTCAGGCATTGGAACGCCTACCACAGCAGTACCGTGAGGCGATTGAGCTCCGCTACCTACACGGGGAAAAGCTGGAGGAAATTGCGACAAAAATGGGTAGGTCGAAACTTGCCATTGCCGGGATTCTCAAGCGTGCCTTGGCCACTCTTCGCGACTTACTGAAGGCAGACCAAATCCCATGAGTCTGCCCACAGATCCGTCCGACGATGAGAATGATTTGGTAGCCACTGCAATCGCCGAGTATCTTGATGCGATGGATCAGGGACTGGTGTTTGATAAAAATTCTTGGTTGGAACGTCATGCTTCGGTTCGACAAGCGTTAATTGATTTTCTCTCGATGGAGATGAGATTCTCTGGGGTTCAAACGAAATCAAATGATTTTGATCCTGAGCACTTGGAGGAAACGATTGACTTGCAATCTGCGGCGAGCGAGGGGCAGCAAACGAGTGCGAGTGCAAGCAGGCAAAATCGCTCTAAGATTGGGCCGTACACCTTGCGGCGCCTACTCGGTTCAGGTGGCATGGGGACTGTCTATGAGGCAACCGATACAGCCGGTAATCATGTTGCACTCAAGGTGCTTTCGAACAAATGGCTGAACTCTCCTGAGTCGCTACAACGCTTCAAGCAGGAGGGGAGGATTGCCAGCAGCATCAATCATCCGAGATGTGTTTTTGTTAAGGCAGCTGATGAGGATCAGGGTATTCCTTATCTTGTCATGGAGTTGATGACAGGAAAAACATTGAAAGATCTCGTTCGCGATCAGGGGCCCCTTTCGATAAAGAAGGCTGTGCCGGTCATACTTGATATCCTGGATGCTCTTCAGGAAACGCATACATACGGTTTGATTCATCGCGATTTAAAGCCAAGCAATTGTTATCTTGAGTCCAATGGCCGGGTCAAGTTGGGTGACTTCGGATTAGCTCGATCAATCGAACTTCCGTCGGAGTTAACGATCCAGGGGGAATTCGTGGGGACACCGCTATTTGCTTCCCCAGAGCAAATCAAAGGAGAGACGCTCGACGTTCGGTCCGATATCTATTCCGTCTGTGCTACCTTTTATTTTTTGTTGACCGGTCAGGCACCGTTTGCAGGTAGTTCCTCGACAACTTTGGTTGCCAAAATTGTTTCGGAAGATCCTATACCGGTCCGAAAACTGAACCCACAAGTTCCCATACTTTTAGAGCATGTGATTATGCGAGGCCTCGACCGGGACCGTGGCTTGCGATACCAGTCCGTCGTTGAGTTAAGACAAGCCTTAGAACCATTTCTAATGGGAAGTGCTTCTTTCGCCGCATGGGGACGCCGCTTATCGGCTTACTTCATCGACTTCACGATCTCCGGATTTTTGGCGTATGTTGTAGCAATGCTTTTATTCTCCCAATCCTACCAAGAAATAATCGTTGGTGAATTGACGTTCGTTAACTATTTGTCGGTTACGCTACCGGTATTTGGCTACTGGTTTGGCTTCGATGTCCTTTGTAAAGTATCGCCCGGTAAATGGCTTCTAAAATTGCAAATGATTGACTGTCAAACCGGAATCCTGGCCACGCGTTCCAAGTTGTTTCTACGAACGGCTGTCGCTCTTTTGCTGAGTTCAACGACAGATATTTTATTGCTGTTATTCATTGTTGACTCCGTCGACAAAGGCATTTTTGTTTTATTAGAGTCAATCGGCTATCTCTTATCTTTCGGGCTCATGATCTCGCCGTTGCTGTTCAATCCTCGTTTTCGAATGCTATTTCATGACTGGGTTAGTCAAACCATTGTGGTGGATCGTACCAAGTTTGCATTGGGACAATTGCTGGCGCGAGCTGCGGCGGAATACAAACTCCCTCAATTGTCACCGATCGGTTACCCCAAGAGTTTGGGTGATTTTGACGTGGATGGTTTGTTATGCTCATCTGCAAAGTCAGCGGTTCTGACAGGGCACGACCCGCGGCTCAATCGAACTATTTGGCTTTTGGTTCGGCCAATTTCCGATAGAGAATTACCTCTATCTCGGCGAGTTTGCGATCGAGCAACGCGTGTACGCTGGTTAACAAGCGGCTTTGAGGGAAAATGGCGTTGGGATGCTTTTCTCGCTTTTGAAGGCGCACCGCTAAAGAATTGGACTTCCCCAGAAGCGCCTCTCGATTGGCAAACAACCCGTGGTATCCTCTTCCAACTTGCCCAGGAACTTGAGCAGGGAAAGCAAAGTGATTCGCAGGTCGCTTTGAGTTCGATGGAACAGGTCTGGATGGATTCGCGAGGGCGAGTCGCGATTTTAGACTGGTCGATAACGAACTTTAACGACGATTTTCTATTGTACAGAACGACCCAGCAAAATGAGCGAAATTTGCTTTGTGAAACGGCCCGCTTAGCATTGTGTGGAAGTTATCTACCGTTAACCGAATCGCATCCGCCGATCGCCGCCCTGATTCCTTTGCATGTTCGAAAATCGCTGCAGAGTTTGAGTGACTCGCCTCCGGGCAAAGAGATTAAAGAGGGTTTCTCCGTTTTGAATCTTTTGAAATCCCTCGAAGAAAGTAGAGCAAAACCGGCAGCGGTCACATTTGAAAGCCGTTTGCTAGGTTGTTCTTTGTTGTTTATGCCCGCGCTCTTCGTGCTTGGCCAAATGGTTTACCTTTCCCGTCTGGGGACATTTATCGCCTTGGGCGATCTAAACGAAAAAATAATTTCGCCAACGGTCGTTGATTGGCTACTTGAAGGAGACCATCTGGCAGAATATCGAGCAGTGAATCATATAAAGGGGCTACCGTCTCGAGATGTTCTAGTCAAATGGCGAACAGATCATGCGGATATCGAGCAACATTTTTTCGATTTGTACAATGCACGCATCAATAGTTTGAATTTGAACGGCAGATTTCTTCTCGGCAATTTGATGTTGAGTGAAGATCCACAAAAGCAACTTGAAAAAGTAGTCGTGCAGCGTAAAGCGAACTCAAATCAACTTGAAGCAATCAATTGGACTAGGGATAACGCAACTACCGAAATCGACGAAAGCGTTTGGAATGAAATTGTTAATCAGACATCAGGTAAAGGCACTGATGATCCCGTTCTGAAAAACGGTGTTTTCATTATTCTTTTTTCAACTTTTCCTTTTACCATCTGGCTTTTCTTATCCGTCCTAACCGGGGCAGACCTGTCGTTAAAACTGTCGGGACAAGCGATTGTCTGGTCGGATGGGCGTCCGGTTCCTATTTATATCCGCTGGCTAAGGGTCGTTCTTGCATCCATTCCCTTTTTTGCAATACAAGTTTTCATTGCCTGGATCGATTGTTATCGAGCGGATTATTTGTGGTTATTGAACGCTGCAAGCATACTTCTGTATTCGTTGTTCCTGCTCTATGCGGTTTTTATCGTTGTGTTTCCACGCAGAGCGCCACACGACTGGATTTTGGGGACCTATTTGGTTCCACGCTGAGAGGCTCCCCTGAAAAATAGGGGAAGTTTTCTCGTATCGGTAAACTCCTGCATCGATTCCAACGGCTCAATCCCGCCAGAAATCGGCAGTATCTTCTTTTTTCGCGCCTCGATATCCAGCGCCTAGCGACTGTTATAAGTATGCAGTCCGCTTTTTTATCCATCGCCAACTGATGCGGGGAAATTTGATGAATACACCTGTCATCCAAGTTATTGAAGCAAGCAAGTCTTTTCGTACCACCCGAGCGGTTGACGGCGTTTCTTTCGACGTGCACCGGGGAGAGATTCTCGCTCTACTAGGCCCGAACGGTGCGGGCAAAACGACCATGGTTCGCATGATGATCGGGATGCTTCTCCCAGATCAAGGATCGATTCAGTGGTATGCTGACTCGGGTGATCGATCTGTGCTGGACGTTTCACAAATCGGTTATTTGCCCGAAGAACGCGGTTTGTATGCAGATCAGAAAGTGGGCCGAATCCTTCAATACTTTGGGGAATTGAATGGTCTGACGACTGCTCAAGCAAGACAGTCAATTCAGGAGTGGAGCGACAAGCTGGCGATCTCCGAATATCTTCCAAGAAAACTCTCTACCTTAAGCAAAGGAAATCAACAAAAAGTGCAAGTGGCGGCTACGGTGCTGCACCGACCGCGAGTCTTGTTCTTAGACGAGCCATTCTCGGGTCTTGATCCAATCAATCAGGAAATGATGTTGGATAATATTCGCACATTGCGGAGCAGAGGAACAACCATTGTCCTCAGTGGGCATCAACTGGAACTCGTCGAGCGGTTAGCGGACCGAGTCATTCTGCTTCATAAAGGAAAACGGATTCTTGCGGGGACTATTCCGGAAATCAAATCGACTGACTACAGCGGATTTGTCGTTCGGGTTCGTTTCGCTGAGCGGATTAATCCACTAGCGATAGAATCTTGGCGCAATCAGGATCCCCTGCTTGCGATCAACCTGATCGAGGAAAATGGTTTGGAATTTATTCTTCGGCATCAGTCCGATGCGCTCCAATGGCTAGAGAAATCCTTCGGATCTGCCGAAGTGGTCGATTTTCATGGCGGTTATTTATCCCTCCGAGAAATCTATCTAAGAGCCATTAACCATAAAAATGAAGCCGATCGGTATGTGAACAGTTGATTCGCTCGATGTGCACAAAGCGGACCACTAGAGTTCGCCCTTAACTAACAAACTTTCCCGCAAATGAGAAACTTTATGAACTCTCGCATAAAAACAACTTGGACGATCGCGAAGTGGGAATTTTCTAGATACTTCAAAATCCGGGATCAGTTGATCGGCTTGGCAATGATACTGTTATGCTCGGTGATCGGTTTTTGTATCGGCTGGATCTCCCAATCGGTGACGACGGTGGAAATAGGGCTCAAAAACGCTGATCCAACTTTCCAATTTCCCGAAGATGGTATGTTCCGAGTACGGGAGGGAAGTTACTCGGAAAAAGAGTGGCAAGATTTGATCGAAAAAAGAGAAGTCGAAGGACTTTTGATTTTGCCTGCCGCAAATTCGCCATTGGATCAAGCGAAGCTGATGGTTCGTAGATCTCCTTCTTGGCTTGGCGATCTTCAGGCAATCGTCGGGGCAGAATGGCTTAAAACTTTAACGAGGGTCAATCAGCTTGATAAAAAAATGATTGAGAAAATAGTAAATCCGCCGAAAATCGAAGTCGTCGCCATAAATGACTCTGACAATTCAGAAAGCGATGCCTATGTTGCTAACGGATTTATCTTTGCCATAGTAGTGACAAGTTGGATTGCGAT
The DNA here is from genome assembly GCA_044359485.1 of Pirellulaceae bacterium. Classification (GTDB taxonomy): domain Bacteria; phylum Planctomycetota; class Planctomycetia; order Pirellulales; family Pirellulaceae; genus JAFLCP01. The sequence continues at coordinate 39,931 of JBIKMB010000009.1, forward strand.
GGCATTCATGATGACTGGCATTACCGGCGAGAAACAGCAACGTGTCACTGAGCAAGTCGTGAGCATTGTGCGCCCACAAAAATGGATGGACGGAAAACTGATCGGTATTACGTGTGCCGCTATTGGATCGATGGCTAATCTTTTTTTAGCGATGCTGATCTTTATTCCTATGAGCCTACTTTTTTTCGGTGGCGAATGGATACCTCCCTCACTAAAGCGTTCGGATTTAGTACCCATTTTTTTTGCGTATTATGTCGGGGGCGTATTGTTTTGGAATTGTTTCTACGCTGCAATTTCCGCAATGATTGATGATCCAAATACCTCCTCGCGCTCTGCTCTCCTTTTTATTCCGATGCTGCCTTTGTCGGCCGCTTTTTTCTTGAGCGCGAATCCAGATGGTCTTCCTATGCAAATTCTCAGCCTACTGCCCGGTGCATCCTCCACTGCTATGCCCGTCCGCTTGATTCTTGGCGAAGTGAGTTGGTGGGAGCTTGCCAGCAGTTTTGTTTTTCTCATCCTCGGAATTTTTGCACTCAGGATTGTTGCTGCCCGAATCTTTGCTGCCGGCATCATGATGTACGGTACCGAACCGAGTTGGATCGATGTCTTTGCATGGGTCTTTAGTCGCAAAAGTATTACACTGGGACAGGTCGCGACTTCTCTACCCGATATTCAAAGCCGGAGCACTTCTCAACAAAAAGCGAATCCTTAGCGATTTGTCCTACTTAAATTGGTGCGACGCTGCAGGTCCGTTTTGACCTCGAAAAAAAATTATGGCTCTCGGTAGGAAAGCAGTGTGGCTGTCGCGAACTTTAATTTGGCTTGGGCAATCATATGATTTGCCTGAGCCCGAGCCCAAGTATTTTCGGCTTGGACTAATTGAAGGTGAGCGTTGAGCAATTGATCGAGTGTGAAGCTTTTTTGCGTTTCATCGCGGAAGGCATCCTTCCATCGTTCGTTGAGATAGTCAAGTTCTGCATGAACTGCTAGTGCAGATTGAACAGATGATTCTAATTCAGAATAGGCCGAATCGACTTGCGATGCGGCTTCGACAACCGCCGCTTCAATATTGAGAAGAATCTGATCAAATTCGAGAAGGCTTCGTCTGAGTTCCAGGCGTCTTTCCCGCAAGATGGCTCGAGCAGCGTAATTGCGCACCGGACGCTGATAGACTAGACCTCCAGAGTAACTCGGCGTTCCTTCTGAAAATTGATCCGTCCAGGATTGGGCGGCTTCGTAGTCTCCATTTAAACCGCGAAGGTAGCCATCGAGCACTAAATCCAATGTGGGACGCAAATCTTGTTCGGCTACATCCAACTTGAGACGTATCGACTGCAGATTCATTTTGATCGCTTGAACTTTGGGGTGGTACTGCAATGCATTCGCCAGTTCCTGTTGCATCTCGACATCATATTTCCAGTCTGTTGGAATCGTCATCGGTATCAGTTCGATCTGGTGGGAATCACGCAGTTCGGGAGATCCGATTGCGGCACGTAATTTTGCCTCAGCCCCGATAATCTGTGCAATGACACCCGCCTGCGCAGCTTGTAGTTTGGCGATGGCGGAATCTGCACGCCAAAGCTGGCTCTGCAAACTATCGATATCGGCTCGACCCGCCAACTGGTCTCGCAATTCACCTAGCAATCCAATCGCTCGATTATTCTGGCGGAAGTGAGCACGAGCCATCACTAATTCCCAATATGCGACTGAGATTTTGAAGACGTGATCTTGGATTCTCTCTACAGTGATTTGCTCGCTTGCATCAGCGGCTAGTTCCGCGATAACGATGGTGGAGCGATTGTAGGCCAATCCGCTGCCACGCATCAGCGGTTGGGTATAACCCAAACGCAGCTTTGTGCTAGCCTGCTGTTTGGGGATAAAAAACTGTGAGTTGTTATCGAGAAGGTCCAATTCTTGAGAAAGTTCCGTGGTACCACCGCGAAAATTTTTCTTTCGAACTCCGACTCGGTTATCCACGCCAATTTGGTTCAGGCGACTAAAGGCGGTTCCAGTTTCAAGTGTGGTTCCAACCGGATCGGATGTGTCGCGGAAGATGGAATCGACAAAAGTTGATGCATCGAATGGGCCGAGATTTTCACCAATTTTCGCATTGTAAATTTGTGTTTCAACAATGGTTGATTGAATGTAAGGTGAGTTATCAAGAGCTGACGAAATCATTTGGTCCAGGTCCCAGTGTTGCACACTCTGGACGTTGCCTAGTTTCTCCGCTGTCTGATCAATCCACCATGGACGAATCAGCAGCTTTTCGGTATCGGTCGCAAGTTGATTCGTCTCTTTGGATTCGGAATCACGATAGGGTGATACCAGCGGGATGGTTTCAGGCGGTAGCCGCAAAAGCTCCCATCCACGGTAAGTTGGGGGGGCCTGATTGATGCCAATTCTCTCGTGGCCCTCTATGCTAGGCTTCGAGACTTGTGGACCATCTCCCGAGATAACCGACGAGGCTGACGTGGATTGGTAACCCCAAGGCGCACTTGGCATGGGAAGTTCAATCAAACTCACGGACGAGGATGTGGCTTGCGGCACATCTTGACCGCGAGTGAGAGCGCATTTGTCTAAGCCCCCCCAAATAATGAGGGCGATGTAGAAAAAAGCGAAAATGAATCTCGCTTTCAATGTATCCACGGGCTCTCCTTAGCCATGACAACTGCGGTAAAAACGTTCTAGATTTCAATCCAAGCAATCGAGTTCATCAGTTCAATGATTCCGTTTCGAGCGGTGGGCCAAGCTGCGGCCTTCTCTCCTTATCTTTCGGAAAAGACGCATAGCTATCAGGATGAGAGTGCTTTTAAGAAATCGTAATTCTCCGGTGTAGCCGAATTGTTGTGCATACTCGCTACAACCCTCACCCTGAGAAACTTCATTTTAAGAAGCCATTGGGTCGTGTACGCGGCAAATCCTGTTTTGATACTTTTGGGAGCTAAGCTCTAAAGCTGCACTATGCTTAGATTTCTTTGTCGTAATAACTGCTTTAATCGATAGACTTTAACATTAATCGGAATGGCTGTCATGTTCGCAATGATCAAACACCAAATGACCTGTCTATCTGCGGGTCTGCGGCGATTATTTCGCGAACAATCTCAATCCACTGGTGACAAGCTGGATTTACAGTTTTTGGAGCAGCGAATCCTTTTTAATGCAACGCCATTATCACCAGATTCGTTGACAAATCTCGGGGGTGGCGAAGGCGGTCCAGGCACAAATGCTGACACGGCTGATTTCGATTTCTTGGCGAATCATGTCTCTGCTGCTAGAGAATCCAATCCGGATACTCTTTCACAGGATCAAAATTTGACCGCTGATTTAGACGCTGGTTTTCACGAACTCGATAGACTGCTCAACGAACTACATCAACGTGAAATCTTACCACAGACTGAGCCAAAAAACAGTTTTGCCGAGGAACATCCATATCTCTCGACGGTCTCCCCATTCGAGCAAACGCAGCACCCTAATCGAGAGCTGTTAATCGTTGATTCCTTGTTAACCGACCTAGAAAAGTTACTTTCCACATGGACATCGAATGATTCGGACGATCGTGAATTCGATGTTCTATTGGTGGGCAGTCAGGTGATGGATATTGATGACATCAATCAGGTTCTACAAGCATCAACGTATCAATATCAGTCAATTCATATAGTGACCCACGGTTTCAACGGCGGTTTACAGATCGGCTCGGATGTGTTGAGCAGTGGAAGTCTTTCAGGGTTCCAAGATGATCTATTGCGATTTAAACAACATTTAACAGCGGATGCCGATCTGTTTTTGTATGGCTGTTCGATTGCATCGGACGAAAGTGGTCGCCAATTCATCGACCAACTTTCAGGTGTCATGAATGTCGATGTCAGGGCGAGCACGGATCAGACAGGATCCGAACTACTGGGGGGCGATTGGGACCTAGAGTACTCGGTGGGCAACACCCATTCCAGCCTTGTTTTAACGCAAACTTCGGATAGCTGGCAACATTTATTGTTGACTCATACGGTCCGCGATAATTTCAACGCTGCATCTTGGTCCAACAATGATGGTTCTGCATTTTGGTCGGGGGACTGGTTAGAGATCGATAACGGCGGCACTGGAGTTAACACCGGCGACTTCCTGATTCAATCAAATCAATTGTATTTGTTGCCGGGCGATGTTTCGAATGTTCTGGCACGCCAAGCGAATCTCAGCACCGCAGATACGGCCACCTTGACATTTGATTACAGCAGCACTTTAGATGACAACCTAAACCAATCGAGCATCACTTTAGAGGTGTCTGATGATGGCGTTAGTTGGACGCTATTAGACATTTTTTCAGAGTCACAAAATGCGCAATCGGGTAGTCTCTCATTTGACTTGACACCTTTTATTTCAAATCAAACTACAGTTCGGTTTGCTGTTGGAATTGCGGATACAAATCCATTCTATCTGATCGTGGACAATTTTCAGATTTCTTTTAGTGGAAATACCGCACCTGTTCTTAATGCTGCCAGCAATCCAAGTTTTCCGGCCGTGACGGAGGGGGATTTTTCTCCTAATGGTGTCAGCATTGCAGCCTTAATTGAAGATGGCAGTATTACAGATCCAAACGGGGTTGCCGTTGAAGCTGTCGCAGTTACCGCAATGCAGGATAGCCTCGGGACATGGCAGTACAGTTTAGACAATGGATTCAACTGGTTAACTATCGATACGAAATCGCTAAATAGCAGCAGCAATGAACTTTCGTTGCTGCTTGGGCCGACCGCGCAAGTGCGCATGATTCCTTTTGGCGACTCGACGGGTTCACTGAGTCAGGCGATCACATTCCGGGCATGGGACCAGAGTAGTGGCGTGGAAGGGGAGTATCATGTTATTACCAGCACCGGCGGAGCGTCGGCCTTCAGCACAGCGAACGATACAATCTCGGTGGTAGTCGTTGGTGTTAATGATGCTCCAACTTTTCTGCATGGCGATGGGGTTGTCCTTTCCGATATTGGTGTAGGAAATGACGTTGTCAGAGGTGTTGCCATTCAGCCCGATGGAAAAATCGTGGTTGCTGGAAACAGTGAAAACGGTTTAGATAACGACATGCTTTTGTCGCGATACAATGCTGATGGATCGTTGGACCTATCCTTTGGGAGCAACGGTCATGTCATTACGGCAATCGGTACAGGTGAAGACGAGGGCAACAGTGTCGCGATTCAAGCGGATGGAAAGATATTGGTTGGAGGGACCTCCGTAATCGGTGGTACACGCAGATTCGCCATTGCACGTTTTGATACCTATGGCTCTTTAGATACAAGCTTTGGCGTCAACGGAATAGTGACTACCTCTTTGGGAGGTATGAATGATGCACTTTCCAGTATCTCGATACAGACCGATGGCAAGATTCTAGCGGCAGGCTATGCGACGATCGCCGGTAATATGGATTTTGGACTCGTGCGTTACAATAGTGACGGATCACTCGATACAGGCTTCGGTAGCGGCGGAATTGTTACGACCGCAGTTGGCACGGGGAACGATCAGATTCAAAGTGTTGCAATTCAGTCCGACGGTAAGATTTTGGCTGGGGGATATGCTTTCTTTGGTGGAAATGCTGATTTCGCCGTAGTTCGTTACAACAGCAATGGGGGACTTGACTCAAGCTTCGGAATAGATGGAAGAGTGAGCACGGCGGTGGGATCTTCTACCGATTTGTTAGCGAGTCTCGCGATACAGACAGACGGAAAAATTTTAGCTGCAGGTTACTCTTATAATGGGGCTAACTCCGATTTTGCTGTCGTTCGCTATAACGTCAATGGCTCTCTTGATAGCAGCTTTGGTGCTGGCGGGCGAGTTACTACAGGTGTTGGCTTAAGTAATGATGTGGGATCGAGTCTTGCGATTCAAGCAGACGGCAAAATACTGGTAAGCGGTAGTGCTTGGATGGGTTCCAGTCGAGATTTTGCGACTGTGCGCTATAATTCCAATGGCACCGTCGATAGCAGTTTTGGCAGCGGAGGAAAGGTAACAACAAGTGTTGGCGCAGGTGATGATCTGGCTTACTCCATGGCAATCCAACCTGATGGTCAAGTGATCCTTTCAGGCTCAAGCATTCAAGGGGGCCAACAAGCTCTGGCCATCATTCGATATAATCTCGACGGTTCGCTATCCTCGACATTCGATTTAGGGCAATCGCTCGGCGGAACTGTCAACTATACGGAAGATGGAAGTCCAGTAATTCTCGATAGCAATGTGCGAATAACAGATATAGAACTTTGGGTTAGCAATTTCAGTGGTGCAACACTGAATCTGAGCCGTAATGGCGAGGCTAATTCGGAAGATCGTTTTTTTGCTTCGGGGACATTAGGTCAGCTGATTCAGGGTGGTAATCTAACGGTAGGAGGAACGACCATTGGGACGGTCGCTTCGAATAGTGCTGGCGTTCTTGCGCTGTCTTTCAATAGCAATGCGACCAATCTACTAGTGAATTCCGCTTTACAGCAAATCGCCTATTCCAATGTAAATGATAACCCTCCGGCTCTTGTTGAGATTTGCTGGAACTTCAGTGATGGTAACACTGGCTTGCAAGGTTCTGGTATCGCAGAAATAACGACCGGTGTGGTCACGGTAAATATCACTGCAACGAACGATGCACCCATTGCGGGCGGAGATGTCGCGACTGCAACGGAAGCGGGCGGAACCAACAATCAGTCAAACGGTACCGATCCATCTGGAAACGTGCTCATCAATGATTCAGATCGAGACACCGGTGACGTACTTATTGTTGTAGGCGTAAGAGAGGGTATTTTTGTCACCGCATCGGGTAATGTCGGATCTCCCGTTAATGGACTTTATGGGGAGATTACTATCGACTCGAGCGGAAACTACCTTTATACCTTAAACAATAATCATCTAGCGGTTCAGGCTTTGCGCACCAACCTAAACACGCTCTCCGATATCTTCACCTATACAGTCACCGACAACTGGGGGCTTAGTGGCACTGCTCAAATCACGGTAACAATCCAAGGGGAAAATGACGCTCCAACCGATATTTTAGGGAATTTAGGTGTTGCCGAGAATGCTTCCAATGGAACGGTTGTTGGGACGGTAACGGGTCAGGATCCTGATCAGGGAGACTCTCTGACATATAGCTTGGTCGATAACGCAGGTGGACGTTTTGCGATTCAAGGTTCGACCGGCCAGGTGACTGTTGCCAACGGAGTTTTGCTCGACTATGAAGTGGATACAGTCCACAACATCACCGTTCGCGTTACAGATATTGCAGGGCTTTCATTTGATAAAGTGATAATGGTGAATGTCACGAATGCTGAAGCGGGCGTTGTTCTGAATAGTGCGGCCAGTCCCACATTTGGCTCGGTACTTGAGGGAACGATCAACCCGACAGGCATGACAGTCGGATCTCTTGTTGTCGATGGTAGTATCACCAATCCGGATGGGGTTGCGGTCGAAGCGATCGCAGTCACAGGACTCAATAGCAGTCTAGGGACTTGGCAGTACAGCCGTGATAATGGAATAAACTGGTTAACGATTCAAGCAGAGTTGATCAACCGTACTACCGATGAATTAGCGTTGATACTCGGCTCAACTGCTCAATTGCGACTTGTTCCGTGGGGAGACCTTCATGGAACGATCAGCAATGGAATCACATTTCGCGCCTGGGACATGACCTCTGGGAATGAGGGGGATTATGTCATCATTTCGGCATCAGGTTCGGGCACTGCATTTAGCGCGAATAGCGACAGTGCGTCGATTACGGTGACACCAACCAATGACGCGCCCAACTTTCTGCTTGGCGATGGAATAGCAATAGCTCCAATTGGTATCAGCGATATCTTCCACAAATGCACGGTGTTGCAGCCCGATGGAAAGATATTGATGGCCGGGACTTGTGTGAATGGATCTTCAAAAGATTTGTGTATATTGCGATTCCAAAATGACGGAACTCTTGACACGAGTTTTGGGGGTGGGACGGGGAAGGTTATTGCAGGATATTCAGCGATGGACGATTTCGCGCTGAGCATCACCTTGCAACCGGATGGTAAAATTCTGATCGCCGGATATTCTGGAACCACGCAATACGATTTCTCATTGATGAGGCTTAACAGCGATGGATCGCTAGACAGCAGCTTTAGCGGCGACGGCATGCTGATAACGTCCTTCGGTAGCGATTTTGATCGCGGTCGCAGCGTGATGGTTCAACCTGATGGCAAGATTCTTGTCGGAGGCTCAGCTAGTGTAGGAGCGACCGATCATGTGGCTGTCGTGCGGTACAATTCCGACGGGTCATTGGATACAGGTTTTGGCGGGGATGGTAAAGTAACCACACCGATCGGAGATTATGCGCGAGGTTGGAGTATCGCGCTACAGTCGGACGCAAAAATTCTTTTGGGCGGTTACGCGTTGAATGGTGGCGATCGTCTTTTTGCAGTGGTGCGGTATAACAACGATGGAACACTCGATACGAGTTTTAATAGCGATGGCATCGTATGGACAACGATCGGTAGTGATGCTGGTATCAATGGCAGCCTAACGATACAGGCCGATGGAAAAATTTTGATCGCAGGCAGCGCAACGGTTGCTGGCAACGAAGATTTTGCGATGGTTCGCTACAACACAAATGGTTCACTTGATTCCAGTTTTGGAGCCGGAGGTCGGGTTACAACCCCTATGGGGCCTAATTCCGATCAAGTTCACAGCATAACTCTGCAAAGTGATGGCAAGATTTTGTTGGCAGGCTCCAGCAACAATGGGAGCAGCAATGATTTTGCTTTGGCTCGCTACAATGCCAATGGAACTCTGGACACCGGTTTCGCTGCAGGTGGAAAGTTTATTATGGCGGGTGGGCCGGGCGATGATCGGCTCTACAGCGTTAACGTACAAACCGATGGTAAAATCATTCTGGGAGGTTCGTTACAAAATGGTAACAATAACGATTTCGCACTGATTCGCCTCAATCCAAATGGAACGCTTGATACCACGCTAGATCGGACCGGCACTTTTGGAGGGACCGTTTCTTATACAACCGGAGGTACACCGGTTATCTTGAATTCCAATGTTTTGATTTTCGATACGGAATTGACTTCCAGTAACAATTTCAATGGAGCGACTTTAGATTTAGCTCGAAATGGGACAGCCAATTTTAGAGACATTTTTTCTGCGGTCGGTCCATTGAGTCCCATCGTGTCGGGAGGCAACCTTGTAGTCCAGGGAGTTTCGATTGGAACTGTCGTAAATAACAACGGCGGATCTCTCAGTTTAGCCTTTAATTCCAATGCAACAGCCAGCTTAGTCAATTCGGCTTTACAAAATATCGCCTATAGTTATTCCGAGAGTTTGTCGCCAGGCTCGGTGCAAATACAGTGGACATTTAGCGATGGAAATAATGGCAATCAGGGGTTGGGAGGCGCGATGGTCGGTAGCGGTGTGATAACGGTGAACATCGCCCAAGGGAATATGAAACCCATCGCGCTGTCAGATCAATATCAAACGAATTCCGTATCTATACTAACCGTAGTGACGCCAACAGTATTATCGAACGATTTTGATCCGGAGGGAGCAAGCTTGACGGCCGTTTTGGTGACGGGACCCTCGAGAGGCTCTCTCACCTTGCAAACGGATGGAAGATTTGTTTACGTCCCTGATTCCAGTTACTTAGGTACTGTGCAATTTGTTTATGTGGTTTCCGACGGAAATCTGCAATCAAGCCCGCAAACGGTAAGCATAACTGTTTTGCCACCGCCATCCATACCTAACACCATAGACATCTTGATTCCGTCGACACCAGGGCAAAATCAACCGCCTCAAACACCGAATAATGATCAAAATCCATCGTCCGATTCGCCTGGAGATTCTGCGGATGGAGAAGATGGAGCCCAGATGGAGGAAACGGATGAATCAAATAGCAGTCAAGAAAGCGGAAAGATAAGCTCGAAAATAGGAGTTTCGGCCACACAGCAATTCCAAGAAGTGAACTCTGCCAAAAATTACCGACCCGAATCACAAAATAGTGGTGGGGAAGGGGTATTCATAGTGAATGATTCTGAGCGATTCAATTTCAGCTACCAAAAAGTCCAACAGAAAAACCAGTTAGAGGTGCAAATCACAAGCAGTGTGGTGGTAGATTACCTCGATAAGTTGCCGGATCGAATGACCTTGAACGATCAAATAGTATTTGCTTCGGAAATTCAAACAGACAACATTCTGGAAAACGGAAAAATAGAAGCCATAAGGTTATTAGAAAAGAACCATGAGCAAGTCTTTTTTCAGACGGTTACCCCTTTTGCTCTTGGAACTGCGATAAGCGCAGGCATTTCTATACATCTTATTTTAACGAGTCAAGTAGGAACTATCCTGTTAGCGCAGTCGAGTCTTATATCTCCTCTAGATCCGCTGACCTTTTTGGACTATTCAGGAGAAATCATGAAATCAGAGAGCTTAGAAGATCAACTCTTCGAGAAAGCATCGCTTGACAAAGCAAGGTGGAATCAATGAACCGCTTAAATGCAACGTACCGACTTGCTCTCGCTATGGCATTGTTGTCAACTGTGCCTATCATGTTGTATTCGATTTTTATGCGATGGAGAGAGAGTCACTCTATATTGCAAGCGAGGGTTCTTTCGTGTGAACAGTTTTCGTTGCTCAGTTCGATGCATTTGCAGCGCGGAAGCACTGCGACCCTAGAAGAAATTTCAAAACAGTTTTTGGAGCGTGATCCATCACTTTTGGCAATTCGACTTGTTCAGTTGGATGGTAAAGTCATTTCCGAATTTCGCGAAAAAGGTAACTCTGATCAAAGAAATCTGGAGGATGACAAAAGTGTAAGTCGAATTGCAGCAAGTTTACATAGGATGGGGAGACCTTGGGCAACTTTAGAATTCTGTTACGCAGAGCCAGCGACTTGGGGGCTCGCGGCTCAAATTTTCATTGCGTTGGGAATCGCGCTCAGCGTTAACTTTCCTCTGTTTGCACACACGTTGGGACGAAGTCTATCTGTTATTGATACATCTCGAGTGGTGCCCCAAAGAGTCAGGAACACTCTCGATACTCTTCCCGACGGAATTGCCATCACAGATTCAGTTGGGCGAGTTATTGTTGTGAATGAAGCGTTTCAGAAGGGTTGTCGAAAAAATGCTGACGAGATCATCGGTGTTGGCTTAAATTCTCTCGCCCTTCAAGCAATACAGGATGTTCTACCCTGGAATCATGAAGAGAAGAATCATAGATTTCTTCCTGGCGTAAAAGTCTTTTTAAAGCATGACGATGGCGTTAGCTACTTCAAAGTTGGCAGTTCTCCCATTTTCGATGCGAGTGACAAGCATGCGGGAAATTTAATAAGTTTCCAGGATATAACCGAACTAGAAAACCAAAAAATGGTTTTGGAAAGCACTCTGAAGGAATTGGGCGAATCGCAGGAAAAGTTGTGCGAACGAAATGCCCAATTACAGGAGATAGCCACCAAAGATATGCTGACAGGTGTCAATAATCGACGCTTTCTTATCGAGCAATTTGAAGTTATTTGGCATACATGTAGTACCGAAAATCGAATGATGAGCGTTATTATGCTGGATGTGGACCGATTCAAATTGCTCAACGATAATCACGGCCATGCGGTGGGGGATCGTGTACTGCGCGACGTTGCCGATGTGTTAAAGCGTGGAGTCTTGGGGCAAGGTATCGTAGCACGGTATGGTGGCGAAGAGTTTTGTTGTATTCTGCCGGATTTAGATTCCGCACAAGCCACGGCGGTTGCCGAGTCCATCCGAGGAAAGATTGAAGCAGAACTTGCGTTGCCCTATCATGTGACTGCAAGCTTTGGTGTGTCATCAAGAGAGTTTCATGCCGTTGGTTACCAAGAAATGCTCGAGCAAGCGGATCAGGCCCTTTACGCTGCGAAGCACGGCGGGCGAAACGCTGTGTGCTGTTGGAATCTAGCGATCGGACAAAAAGAAAAAGCTGCTGACAAGAAGGCAGCTTCAAAGGATTCGGGGAAGCAGGAGAAGAGTTATCTTTCCATTAGCGCTATTCGATCGTCGTTTCGAACAGCAACGGGCCGAGATCAAGACAGGCTCCTTCGAGCAGATCGTGTTGCGAAGTTATGTGTTGCTTTCGGCAGAAAATATCTTTCTAGCTCGCAGCTTAATCAACTTGAAGCTGCTGCCCTGTTACGCGAATCAATAAATTGGTCGAGCACAACTTTCAATCAATCTATCGAGCCCGTAGCAGACCATTTATCGCCAGAAAAGATCGATCGGAATTCTATGACTCGTCAGATGGTGGCTCTAATGTCGGGCTCGAGGGAAGTTGCAGATATTTTATACTTCGAAAACAGCGCTTACCGAATGTCGAAGGCATCAGATTCCAAGCCAATGGAATCAGAGGTGCCACTATCGTCTAGAATCTTGGCTGTGGTGGCTGCATTTGATCAGCTTCGGTACCGAAAAGATGGAGAGGAGTTGAAGACTGAGGCGGAGGCGCTCGAGGGACTTGCCAAGAGCAGCGGGATGGGATTGGATCCAGTATTAGTAACAAGCTTTATCGAATACTTTGCTCAAACTTCACTCATTGAGGTGGGTTCGGATGACTCTAACAAAGAGGCTGCACTGTTATCCCATCCGTCTGAGGCTTTGAAAGATCGGATACTCGAAAAGATCGATGAAATTATGCAGTTGACCGATGTGGCGGACCATCGAATGTCCGACGCAGCGGTTGCTTCGTTAAATTCACTTCTCCAACGTTTTCAAAGTACTGTCTCTTCTTCTTCTGACGATCATTTGGCTGCCATTGATCCATTGGTCGCTGACATGCGATCGATTTGTGCTGAGATAAAGAAAAAGCGATCAAGCGGTAACAAGAATTTGTCCACCGAAACCACGCAAGATTCCTTTAACTAAGTTCAGCCCTTTTGGGGACGAAGCGAATAGTGCGTCGCCGCCGATCGCAGGTAATGCTTGGTTGGAATAATGGGATATTGTGCTGGATCATGTTTGGCTGACGCATTTCGTGATTCACGGTTCCTCAATGTACTAGAGTCGTTTCCAACAGATGGTAAAAAGCATACGGGAGCGATATAGCACTATTAGGACGTTTGATCCTCTTTATCCGCGTTATCAGCGAATTATGGTCGAGATCGTGAGTGGGTATGTTGGAACTGGCATCAAGGTGAAATCGCTGCGTTTTCTAAATAAATCTCTTCAGCAGTAAAACAAGGTTTCGCAGTTCTTTAGTCTCTTACTCCTTGGCTTCGATTTCGTTGATTATTTTGCGAAAAGAATCAATCTCTCGATCATGTTTTCGCGAAGGGTTATGTCCACCGAAGGGGAATGTGTCAGGAGTGAATATCAAGGAACGTGGATGAGCGGGCGCTGCGCCGTTTGAAGTAAATAACGTCCCATGAATTCGTTGAAGTTCCATGTTACCAAACCGGAGCCTGGATCGTTTATGGCGAGTGTGTCTTGGGAGATTCCGACAATAACAACCCAATGTCCGCTCGACATTCCGGGCCAGCGTCCTGCGTAGATGACCGGACCTTTTGAAAGCAATTGCCAAATTCCATCGTTGTTGAGACTCATATAAAGTGCTGCGAAGCCAAGTTTATTGGCAATCCTCTCGCGTTCCACCGCAGGGTTGGCACCTGCTCCGACCCCGGCGTTAGATAAATAGAGTTGTTGCGTTTCAGGATCTTCAGAAGGATCTATTAGTCTTCCCCCCTGTCCCCGTCCACGATTGTATCGGACAACCATTTGCAGCGATGTGTACCAGCAAGCCCAAGTTTGTGGTTGTATCATGACTGGAACATTATGAAGGATGGAACTATTCATGTTGGCATCTACCTTTTAAAGAGTAAGCTTGTTGGAAGTTAAGAAGCTTGATTCGGAGTCTGGGGGACGAATCAAGGTATGCGGTGATCAAATGATCGGCACTGGGATGCTGCTTATTTTTCTATTATTCCGGTTTTGTTGTGGAAGTCCATTTATTTTCCAGAATCCCATTTTTAAGTTGGACTTTTTTAAAAAAACATCTATGAGCAGCCCAATAAACCAGAAAGCCTGTGCGAGCGAGTGTTTCGCTGAGGCTCTCCGAGGGGACAAACGCTCTTGGTCGTTATTTACACCATGCGATAACGAATGGAAAATAAATTGCGACCGCCCAGCAGACGGTAGGAGGTTTATTAAGCCAACAGCCATTGCGGAGAGGGAACGGATTAAGCAGCGGTGGAGGAAAGGGATTTGTAGTTCTTCTTCCTTTCGCCCGAAGCTTACGCCACTTTGATATGCACTGGAAAAATGTGTTGAACGCTACACAGTTTCGTATACAACACTTATCCATCACTTTGTCACAAACGCTGCGAAAAGGGGTGAGTGTATGAGGGTTTCGATGCTATGATTCGGGAGGCCTTCAAGTTTCAATCGTTATTGATGGTTCGATTTACAATGGCTACGGATGTCTGCTGTACCCTCTATGTATGCTCTAGCACAATTCCGCGCATAGAGGGAAAAAAGATTCTGTTGCAATAGTTAAACGATATTGCCATTGCACTATCCGTCAGTAGACTGCACTAGTGGAGTGGTTGTCGACTAACATGCTGGCAAGTCAGAACAATATGGGATTGTGTAGCTTGGCTTCGAGATTTTTTTAATGACGATTGAGGCCGAAGAGAATCCATTGATGATTCTGGTTCATTGAGGCAATGTAATGTGTCTGTGCAAATCGGAGTTCTGTATTCGACCACATTGGCGATTCGCAACGACGGCAAATGCAAATATGAATTGCCGTATGTTCAACATAAAGATTATCAAAATGCTGATTGTGCAAGGACTATCGAGGAAAAGTGCGAAGATGGAGAAAGATTCGAATCCGAGTTGATTTCAATTGCCAAGTTCGCACTTTGGGAACGAGGTGCTTCGAATGCATGCGACCGCTACTGGGATGTGCGAAAATGATTCCCCGGATGGGATATGTTTTTTCAGAAGCAAATTTATAGATGTTGAAAAACAGGAACGTTAAGCCAGCGAGGTTACAGTGATACGTAATATTTCCCTAAGCACCTTAATGGCGATGTTTTTAGTCGGCATTTGCAGTTTTTTCTCGAGTGTTGCTCGGAGCGAAGAGCTAAGTAATCCCGATTTTACGGAAGGAGGAACGATACCTTCCAATGCTCCGCATGATTGGAACTTGGGTCCAACCGGAATGAGGGGCTGGATGTTTTGTGACAAACTGGTCACGAAAGATGCGCGTCAGATAGCGATCACTGCTGTTGAGAAAGGTTCGCCTGCTGATGGTATCATCGCAGTTGGAGATGTGCTGTTAGGTGTTGGGGGTAAGAGATTTTCCTACGATCCACGCACCGAATTCGGTCGCGCGATAACAGCGGCGGAAACCGAAGCACAACGCGGTGAATTGATCGTCAGTCGCTGGCGGGCTGGGAAAGTGAATGAGGTCAAGATAGTCCTCACCGTGCGGGGAGCCTTCAGTTCCACCGCACCTTATGACTGTCTTAAATCTCAGCGTATTCTTATCGATGGTGTAAAGCAACTGGGTAAGAGAATGAGACAAGCCGACTACGCGTCGGCGATAGATCCCATCCCACGCTCGTTGAATGCTTTAGCTATTCTAGCAAGCGGTGAAAAAGAGTATGGCGATTTAGTACGTAGAGAAGCAACTTGGGCAAGCGACTTTAAGTCGGATAGTTTCCAAACATGGCATTACGGATACGTCATGATTTTTCTCTCAGAATACATCATCTCCACAGGCGATGAGACGCTGTTACCTGGGCTTAGACGCTTGGCAATGGAAGCCGCGAAAGGTCAGAGTGCAGTCGGGTCTTGGGGGCACGGATTTGCATTGCCCAGTGGTAGATTGGGAGGTTATGGAATGATGAATTCACCTGGGCTTCCTTTGACGATCGGTATGATCTTAGCTCGTCAGGCGGGTGTCCAGGATGAGGCGGTTGGGCAAGCCATAGAATTGAGCGCGAGGTTGATTCGATTTTACAGAGGAAAGGGAGCTATTCCCTACGGTGATCATGCCGCATGGACGGAGACCCATGAAGATAATGGCAAATGCGGGATGGCAGCCGTCTTATTTCAGTTACTCGGTGAAAAAGAGAATGCTGAATTTTTCACGCGTATGGCAGTCGCTTCGCATGGAGCTGAAAGAGATTGTGGTCATACCGGCAACTATTTCAACATGCTTTGGTCTTTACCTGCGATTGCCCAAGCAGGTCCGCAAGCAACGGGCTTATGGACACAGGAGTTCGGAGCGTGGTACCACGATTTAGCTCGGCGCTGGGATGGTTCCTTTACGCATCAAGGTCCTCCTGAGCCGGGATATGACAGCTATTATGATTGGGACGCGACAGGAGCGTACTTACTTGCTTATGCATTACCTCTTAGAAAGATTATCTTGACGGGTAAAAAAGTCAGTATTCTTTCTCCGTTCTCAGCATCAGAAGTCGAGAGCTTAATCGCCGATGGGCGAGGCTGGGACAACACAGACCGGGTGAGTGCGTATAATCGACTGGATGATAACGTTCTACTGGATCGCTTAGGTTCTTGGTCGCCGATCGTGCGGGAGCGTGCAGCCGATGCACTTGCTCGACGTAGCTCGCCACCGCTCAAATCTATTATTGAATTGCTCGACTCAGAAAATCTCGATGCACAAATTGGCGCATGCATGACGCTGGAGCGACTGCGCAATGCGGCCGCCGAAGCTGTACCGAAATTACAAGCGAAGTTAAATGACGATGATCTATGGTTGAGAGTTCGTGCTGCGTCATCATTGGCGGCGATCGGTGGACCCGCAATGGTCGCTCTGCCCGAAATGTTGGAGATGATTGCCAGCGATCCAGCACCTGCAGATCCTCGAGGTATGGAACAAAGATTTATTTCCGTAGCAGTATTCGGCCAATTGCTAACCTCGACAAAATCGCTCGAAGGGGTCGATCGTGAAAAGCTGCGTAGTGCAATTGCGAAGGTCCTACAAAACCAAGATGGCTTCGCCAGGAGCGAAGTGAGCCGGGTGTTTCAAAATCTTAGCTATGAAGAAATACAACCACTTCTAGTATCGGTTTTGCAAGCGATTGAAGAGCCTGCACCCAGTGGTGAGATGTTTGCCGATGGCGTGCGACTCAATGGGTTAAAGGTATTGGCATCGCATCAAATCGAAGAGGGAATGCAAGCAAGTGTTGATTACATACGCACCCAGAATCCCTGGGCTAGCGAAGAGCGTACTCCGGAGATTCTTGATGTTCTCGTATCCTATGGCGCTAATGCACAGCCTTTCATTGCGAGCTTAAGAGATATCGCCGTACAATTCGAAAAAGGCGAAGTCAATTTTCCTAAAGATCTTAGTCTGCAAAAGGCCGGGGCGGTAAGAGAAGCTATCACGAAAATTGAAACTTCGAAAGAACGGCCGAAGTTAAAGCGACTGGAACAAAAAAACGAATCCATTGATAAGAAGTAAGGACTACCAAAAAAAGTCTATACAGCGTGTCTGTTTTTGCTACTGCATTTAAAGCAAGACGATCGCTTGAGAAATATGGTCTTTCAGCGTGGGCAATAAACAGATGATGGAATTACGGATTATATGTCGAAACTTGTTTGGGCTGATGCCAAAGATGGATCGCAATCAACTGTAGGAAGGCTTTTCGAACCTAGCGTCTTTTAGATTTGGTACGTGAACGCCTTCCAAAAGATTTAGGAGCGGGGGTAGAAGAGCGAGGCTCAAAGCCGTTGCTTTTGCTCTGGGGTGGACGGCTTCGTTTGGATACGGCATTTTTTGATATGTCTTCCGTCCTAGCAGTTGTGGATTTACGCTGATTTGTCGAACGAGTCTCTCCCCTTGGCGATCTTTTTGAAAAGTTACTTGGCTGCTTTTTCTTTCCACTGTCCCCATAGGCTTGAAGTTCATGATCTTCTGCGTTGGACGAATGGAAAGGTTGATCACGATCCACCGGGATCTTCATACCGATGGTTTTCTCGATCTGTTGCAGTAGCTTATACTCTTCGGCATCGCATAAAGTGATACTTTCTCCACTTGCTCCTGCGCGAGCCGTTCGGCCAATGCGATGCACGTATGCATCGGCCTCCACCGGAACATCATAATTGATTACTAGATCGATGTTGTCGATATCGATACCCCGCGCAGCCACATCCGTGGCAATCAATACCCGAACTTTGCCGTCGCGAAATAAGTTAAGAACCCGTTGGCGAGCGTTTTGCGATCGGCCACCATGGATGCCTTCGGCCGAAACTCCGGATGCGATCAAGGATTTATACAGCCGATCTGATCCGTGTTTGGTGCGCATAAAAACCAGAATGCGGCTCCGAGTGGTATCTGAAATTAAGCGGTCGAGCAGCTTTCGTTTACTGCTTCGTTCTACATACATCAGACTTTGCTTGACGCGGTCCGCCGTTTTCGCTGGCGGAGTGACCATCACCGTAACATGTTGGTGCAGTAGGGCGGAAGCCAGTTTTTGAATCGGTTCAGGCATCGTGGCAGACAGAAACACGGATTGACGTTTGCCGGGCAGAAGTTTGACAATTTTCTTTACGTCGGGCATGAAACCCATATCTAGCATTCTGTCAGCTTCATCTAGCACAAAGAACTGAAGTTTCGACAGGCTGCAATGGTTTTGGTCGATCAGATCGAGTAATCGACCAGGAGTGGCAACAATCAGATGGATTCCTTTAGCCAAAGCGGCTACCTGCGGCCTTTGCCCCACCCCACCATAAATGGTCGTGTGTCGAACTCTAGTATGTTTACCGATGGCTTGGATATTTTCAGAGATCTGGACGACTAATTCGCGTGTGGGCGCGATGATCAAGCCTAGCGGTTGATTGGGAATGGGGTGTTTGCCCATTTGGTGAAGCTTCTGCAAAATTGGGATAGCAAAAGCAGCCGTTTTTCCTGTTCCCGTTTGAGCGCACCCTAATAGATCCTTGCCATCGAGTAACGATGGAATTGAACCAGCTTGTATCGGAGTCGGAGTCGTATAGGTGAGAGTCTTGAGGGCGGTTTGAATCTCAGGGATAAGCGGAAGATCAGAGAACTTTAGGGACACTTTTTCCTCAGTACTCTCCATGAGGGGAGAGTGGCGAAAACCAGTAAACAATACCTCGATTTTATCCGAAGACACGAGATTCCATAAGTCCAAATTGCTTGAAGTACTCAGCTCGCCAAGACTGCCCCGAGTGATGGCATGCCCCGAGTGATGGCATGCCCCGAGTGATGGCATGCCCCGAGTGATGGCATGGTGGTCGATTGCGCGAGGTATTAGGGAAAATGGTATTCTAGATCGCGCTGTAAAGTACGGCGAACTGTCGATGGCTAAAGGATTAAGATGAGCAGAGCGATCTGGGGACTTGAATATGCCGATTTCTGCCAGAAAACAGCAAGCACAGCGGCGGCAACGCGGTCAAAACGCGAAAGAACTCGGAAGAAAATCGTGGTTCTAAGTTCTTTTCCAGCAGGAGTTTGCGTTATTTAGGGCGACTACCGATTGCGCTGCTTGTCCGAATAGCGTAAAATGCCTCGCAATCTATTACAGAACGGGCAAAACGCATTACGCTCAGAGCCATCTAGGTTGAGCAATGTATGACTCGTCAACTTAAAACATTAGGAGTCTCTTCAAACCAGCTATGGTAATTGTGTACCTGCTAATTGCCGTTTTGCTTCTGCTGCTAAATGGCTTTTTCGTGCTGGCTGAATTTGCGGCTGTGAAAATGCGTCCGTCGCGCGTTGAGGAACTCGTCGACGATGGTGTGGCGAACGCGAAATCTGTTAAGCATATCCAGACTTACCTGGACGAGTACCTCTCTGTTTGTCAATTGGGAATCACATTCGCGTCCATTGGATTGGGGTTTGTGGCGGAGCCGGCAGTGGTTCGCGGGGTTGAGCCGCTGATCGATTGGCTGGGTGTTTTTCCCAAAGATTCACACGCTACTTTTTTATCGGCTCATGGAATCGCGTTTACGATCAGTTACTTGATGGTCAGTTTTCTCCATATTCTTGTGGGAGAATTGGTGCCGAAATCGATTGCGATTCGCCTGACGGAGCGAGCGTCTCTGTGGACGGCCAAGCCGATGATTTTCTTTCACTATCTTTTTTATCTTCCACTACAATTCTTAAATTTATCCGCGGCTATCGTGTTGCGCTGGATTGGAATTCGCGAGTCTGGGGCTCATTCCGTTCATAGCGAAGATGAACTCCGTATTCTACTGAGCCAATCCCAGACCGAAGGTATTATGTCTTTTCGACGTTTGCTGTTCGTCGAAAATGTTTTTGACTTGGGAGAACTGCGGGTAAAAGATGCCATGCGTTTGAAATCGCAGGTTCGCTGCCTGAGTGTTAGTGTGCCATGGAAAGAGAATATGGAGACGCTGCGCAAATTTCGATTCAGTCGATATCCGTTGATTGAAGAAAATAACTCCGATCCCATCGGGATTATTCATATTAAGGATTTAATGCTGTTGGATCATGATGATCCTGACTTGCGAAGTATTCGACGAGCCTATTTGACCGTTTCGGAAAATTCATTGCTTGAATCTTTGCTTTCGGAAATGCAGAAAAAACGTATTCATGTCGCACTCGTTCGAAACAGTGACGGGGCTTGGACTGGATTTCTTACACTTGAGGACGTAATCGAGGAGATCATCGGTACGATTCGCGACGAGTTTGAGGATGAGGAACAGGTGCATTTATCGGATATCATCGATGAGCGGAATGTTCAATTGGACGTCGAAGCAAATGACACAGTGGAGGCTGTTCGGCTGGCCTTGCAGAGAGTCAGTCAGTGGACGTTGCCAGTCAGCAGCGAGCAGGTGATCAAAGCGATCGATGAACGTGAGCGAGCGGTGGAGACCTATCTTGGTAACGGTTTGGGAATGCCCCACGCTCGTATGGTCGGAATCCAAAAGCCTATTGTTTTCTTTATTCGATCCGCCAAAGGTATACCCTATCGCGGTAATCAGGAACGAGCCTACCTACTGTTTGTGCTTCTTACACCTGCTGGCCAGCCGCGTGTCCATCAACGTCTGCAATCTGTCATCGCGACCATTATGGATGAAAGCGAATTTATCCCTGATCATTTACGCAACGCAGAAACACCGGGAGAGATTGTGGAGATTCTACGGGCTGGTGAGCAAGCGGCGTTGGATTAATCAATTGTTTGGCAAAGCACACGAGAAATATGGTAGTTGTCCGACCTTCTACCAAATAAAGCAACGCTGTATCACCACTCCTGCCTCGGTGAGCGCATTGATGAGCAAAAGATAGAAGGCGCTGATGGTCAAGCGTTTTGTGATCTTAAGACGCGGATCATATCCTGGGATTTTATTTCGATTTTTTTATCAAATCGATCATCGCTCGGCCCATCGCTTCACCGACATCCATATAGACTTCAGCCTTGCCGCCGTAATGGCCATTACCACTGCCACCTTGAGCCATGGGATGAGTGTAAACGGTTGACACGTTGGATTTAAATTCCGGATATTTACCAGACGATCCGTCCACAGCGAGTTGCGCTTCTAGAACCTTGCCACCGTTCCCACCGCTACCTTTAACCGATTCTCCCATCGTGGCCAAAACAAATTTAGCCTTCGGAGCATTAAACTCTTTGCGAAGTGTTTTAATAAAGTGTACGAGATTTTTTTCATAATGGGCTGAATGGCCAGCATTGCCAGCGTCGCGTTCCCCTTGCCAGAAAAAGAAACCAGCAATTTCGTAGCTTTTGGCCCCGGGGTAGTGTTTTTCAAGATCCGCCAATGCTTTCTTAGCATCGCCTATATCTGTATCCCATTGCTTGCCAGCATACCAGTCGATTGGCTTGCCGTTTTTGTCCAACCACGGCGCGGGCTCGGTTGCGAGTCCCAAGGCGGGATCCATTGGCCAGAACTCTGGTTTATCCCGGTAGCCAGCGTAAACGAGTTTCGACTCGATCCCCTTTGCATCTTTGGAAACAAATTCGCGGCGTTCGCTACCAGGTGGAAGGAGGTCCCAGCCCAAAGCACGATTCCCGATGCAGCACTTAAGTAGTATCACTGGCTCATCGATCGAGTTTCCTAATAAATGGCCAATGCCATACTCCGGGCCGAGATTCCCCCCTACAACGGTCATCCATTCGTTTCTAAGCGGACCTTTACCTGACATGTACTGGACAAAGCGAAGATCCTGTCGCGTGGTCCACATCCCCGCTTCATCGACAAGATATTGATACTTTTTCTTTTCCTTGACCGCATGCTCCAGCGAGATTTCGCCACCTTTGACTTTACCAAGGCCAACCATATTGGATTGTCCAAGGCACAGAAAAACTTGCACTGGTTTGTTTGTGTCGGCCGCTTTACCATCATGCTTTGGGATCGATGGTTGACTGTCTTGAGCAAGTAAACTCGCTGAAAAGCAAATGGCGATGAGCTTCAACGACACCATGATTTGCGAATGAAATTTCTTCATAAAAATCCCCATCGACATTTGGAGTTTACTATCTCAAAGGGCAAAGAGCGAAATCAGGTTTTCTCATCCAGCGTATCTTGATTCGAATCCTATACACGGCGGATGTTTCGCACGACTACTCGTTTTCAGAGAACACTATGTCGATCAAAGTAAGACGATGCAACGTCTAAAATCAGATTCTCAAGAGCATTTTTTGCAAAAAAAAACATCGTGAAAAATTCCTGTGCGCGACGAAATTGTATCTTTCGAATACCGCGCATATCGATCGAAACACGAGAATTTATCGGTCAGCAAAATAGAATGAGCACTGCTTTATTAAAAATCTTTTAGAGAAACGAAAGGCTCCCACTGTGGCATGCTTGCTGAGCGAATCAGTGGTACGGCATGGTTGGGTTAGATTCGACACATATTGTTGGTTGGCTTGTGTCGCTGTATTGCCAGACCAATGAAGAAAACAGCTAGTATCAGGCTGTATAGAGATAGGAAATAGATCGGAAAACTTTCTTCCGTTATCTTGTTCGTCAAAGACTCCATCGCGATTTCAAAAAGGCCAAGAATGAAAAAAAGGTGCGAAAGCAGAAGCGGTTTCACGTGTTGTTCTTTAAGCATGCGGTCACGTAACTTTGTGGAGAGTAGTTGGAGATTGTGAAAAAAATGTGCATCTATTTCGCTAGGCGAATACGAACTTATAAATGGGCGCAAATTCGGCAAAAATGTATGGAAAAAAGCGGAAATACACAGATTTGTGCGCGAAATGCTATCTCGGTAGCTTCGGAGAGCCCGAAGTCTTCCATTTTAATCACGTTTTTCACACCAGCAGATGTTTGCTGTTTTGCTTAGACCCGATAGCACTTGGTAAGCCCACAGCAGATAGGACGAAGCTTTTAATGTGACAAAGGCACGGATGAGTTTCGCAAGGAGGAACTGGAGTTGATGGGCATCCGGTCGCGTTTTAATAGCATTTTACGCTGGTACATATCGTGATCCGCTCGTTCCAAAATAGCTTCCCTGCTCTCGTGCTCATCGAACGGAATGGCGAATCCAGCCGCTACGCCCACTTGAACCAAGGCCTCACCCACATCGATCCTCTCGATCAAGGAGGATTCGATAAGCTCGCGCATCGAGAAGGCATCCTCCGCTGAAAGTCTGCGGGGAATGAGAATAGCGAATTCGTCACCACCAAATCTTGCGACATATTCAGTACTGGATAGCAGGTTGCGAAAACGTCGCGCAGTGACTTTGAGAAGAGTATCTCCCGCGCTATGTCCATACTGGTCATTGACCGCTTTGAATCCATTCATGTCCATAAAGAACACAGTATAGTTTCGGTGGTTGGCGGCATCCAGTGTTTCAATCGTTGACTGAAAACCCTTGCGATTCAATACACCGGTCAGTGGATCTGTCATAAGTTGGGATTGAAGTTCTTCTAGTTTACAGTGCTCAGCAGTGATATCGCTGAATAAGGCAATCGGTAGATGTTTGGAAGGCCAATCGATTTCCCAAACCTTTTTTACATTCGTTTGGATCGTTAATTGTCTATTTTGCTCGCCCAATGAGGGCATACACTGTTTTGCAAGATCTGAAATTTGGTGGTTCAGAGTTTGGGGATCGAGCCTAAATTCAGTCAGGGCGGATGGATTAGCTTTCTTTATATAACCCATGGCATCAAAGAGGATGACCGGAGTTTCCCGCTCACCGTAAGTCCGCCAGATCCAAACTTCTTCCGGACTTAAAACACCTGATGCAAGCCCTTTGAATAGTTCAAATACTCGAAGGCGATCCGCTATAGAAACACCGACAATTGCGAGGCAACTCAAAAGGAGTGATGCAGGTTTCGTTGGGATTCCGCCCCAAGCGGTGGCTAGATAGCAAGCCACCATGATCAACGCAAGAATTCGGAAGAAACTTACACAAATTTTGGTTGTGGTAGTTGTTTTATATCCGACATAGAGGCTGGCTAAAGTGAGAAGCGACGAAAAGATCGTCACGATTCTCATTCGCTGTTCCGCCAAGAATGTGTACTGGCTCAACGATGAAGCTGTTCCGATTGCCAAAATGGTTCCGCGATCTGTTGCACCGTATAGCGGAAGTGTCGCTCGGGTGCGAGATAATTCTCGGCTATGAGCAATGATGACGCAGCTATTTTTGAGTATTTCTGTTGGTATTTTTCCTGCATGCAGTTCAGAAAGGGAAGCTCGCCGAATACTTCTCGGATCATAATGATACGGCGACCACCG
>JBIKMB010000297.1:0-6239 GCA_044359485.1 Pirellulaceae bacterium
AAACTGTCCGATTCCCAGTAACTAAAACTGCCGCCAACATCAACCAGACGACTCGCCTACCGGTCGCTTGCTTTGTAAAATCTGAAGAGAGTTCCCTGAACAGGGGCTCTAAACCTTTCGGTACTCGAATCATGGCGGCTTCCTTGCCTGGTTTTGTAACTGTGGTAAGTCACAATTCTTGTGCAAGGAGGCCGCTTTTACCTATACCAGTTCCTGGCAACAGCGATCACTGAAACGGAAAAAGTCGAGTTAAGAGCCTATCCGAAAACCCCGACCAATGCCAAGGCGGTTAATGGCTAATCGGATCGACTCTTCGCTCCTAGATGATAACCGCGGCTAAGGCCCCTTCGGCTGATGGTTTTCGGATAGGCTCTAATTCTCGAAAACCGTCATACTCTCATCGCAGCTTAAATTTCGAAGATGCTCACAATCCAGCCTGAATTTCTGGGCGACACCAGCTATTGCCATGGGATGAAGAGGTCCTTGGATTTCGAGCGAACGTGCCGAAATCAGTTGCTCTTCCAATCGATCACCAAATACAAGCCTCATATGGATCAACGACTCCCAGTGAGTATTGATTTCTACAAACGGTGAATAAAAGGCTTCTAAGTCATGGCCAAGTATACTGCGCGAAGCAAAATGGTCAGCCACAATTCGAATCGGTCTTAAGCGATCAAGATGGATCAAACGAACCAACGAATATAGAATCGTTCGAGCTGCGGCCGTCGATGACTGAGGGTATAACTGATCGGCTTCAAGGGCTATGGTCCATGGCTCTTTTTGTAAATCGGCACGAGTAATCTGTGGCAACTTAGAGTCACTGGCTAATAGCGGTGAAGAGTGCGTTAATCTCAGGCGATCCAGTACTTCTGAAATAAACCCGCTTCGCTCCGCATCCGATTTTTGCAGAAAGCTTTTGAGAATTTGGAAGCAATCATTGGGAATAGTTCTTGGTTGCCTGTCGAGTACTAAAGCGATCTGGTAGCTGATATCATCTTTATAGAGCAGTTCCATAAGCGAGTTGAAATTGCATTGCGATTCACCTTCGCTACCGAGATATTGAAGTAATCCGAATAATAATGCTTGTCCCTCTCGGGCCCAATAAGGATCGATCGATCCGATAGCTGGCTTGGGCAATAAGAAGTCAGAGAAAGCTAATGACTCTTCAGAAAGCTTATCCCCAGCCGCATGTAGCAATTGGAATGGATTAAAGACTCGAGAATTTGTCTTTGCTCTATCGGCGGAAATCGTAAAGAAATGCTCATCCTTGGGCAGATGATCTGATAGATACTGATCCGTCGCGGAACCGATCAGAATGAGATTTTCTTCCCCCCGCTCACGCCTTCCTTTGTTTTTGTGGGATGGCACCCAGGTTCCAGTCGTCAGTGTGATTCGATGTTTCGGCTGAACCCCTTGGGCAAAGAGGGGCGACCGCGTCAATCGATGGACATCACGTTTTGTCAATTGTTTGTGGTCTATCTGCGGCGGATGATTCAATACCCCAAAATTTTTCAATCCAGCGCAGTTCTCAAGAAAAGCTCGGCCGACATCCGAAAAACGGTTCATAAAATTATCAGCCGACTCGACCACGCAATTCAAGCCCACCTTGTGCTGATGTCTTTTCGATATCTGGGAGAGCATAAAATGAGTGACTGTTGAATCGGAGCTATCCAACACGAACTGTGTTGGTCCTCTATTTTGAATATTCCGCTGATTGATCTCCAGCAGGTTGGAGAGCCAAAAGAGTGCTAACGAATGGAAGTTTTTTTGGAGATAGGGGGGAATCGCCACAAAGACGATCGAACCTGGCTCATGAACTTTGGTGGAAAATCGATCTGAAGTTTTGTCTGTAACCTTACTGATCGACGCATTGCCAAAAGCAATGATTCGATTGGAAATTTCGGTCAAAATTCTTGACCGTAGCGCGTCGGAGTGCTGCAGAAAAATTGCGATCGTGTGATAACAGTCTTTGGGCAGACGTTTGCCAATCGTATCAAGCACAACGGCCAAATTATAAACCGTATCATCGGAATGAATTACCTCCCAAATCGATCGGAGACTTAACCCTCGCTCCGGTACGCCTTGTAGATATTGGGCTACTGCCCGGATGAGGCCCTCGGTCGCCATATCCCAAAATCGATCGAACGGTTCGGGAAGACAATCCAAAAGAATATCGACCATATCATATATGGTTAATGCTGGATCTATATCGGTCGATGCGATAACATCGAATGGATTGAACGAGTCACTTTCTTTATGAAAGACACCAAACGGATCCAAACGCAGAAGTCGAGCCGAATCAATCGCTCGACTTTCCATGCAAGCTTTGTAGAAAACACCGGTGGGATCATAGACAACAGACAACGGTTTTCGATCTTTAAGAAATTCGACCACCATTGCTTCCCGCCGCTGTGCGTCCGGCGAAATGAGCAGTGAATGAATATCTTTAACAATACTCTCGCTCCGTTGTGCAGATGATGAGGTTACTTGATTCCCATCCTGAAGATTAACTATTTCGGCCACCGTTTGCTGGCCCAAACCGTTGTTGACCCACTTCAGTCGCATCGCTTTTCTGCCGATAGCGACTTGAAGATCGGGAAAACAATCCTCAGCTGGCTCAACGATAAATTTTGACGTCAAATCGGCCCAATTTACTTCGGCAAGCGGAGGTATCAAATAAGCCTGCTCAAACTCGGCCAGCATAGGTAAGTCATTCGATTGGCTGGCTTGCTGAAATGCAGACCAAGAATTCCAGAAACTGTGACTGGATAACAACTCCCGCTCAACTTGCAAAGACTTAAGGCAACATGAAAAGAGCGTCCAAAAGCAGGGCGAATCGATGATTAGATTCAATTTTGTCCCGCGTCGTAAATAATGAAGGACAAGAGTCCTCATCCATAGTTCGACCGCAACGAGCTCATTTCTTTTTGGAAAAGGCGATGTTTCAATGGCGACAATTGATTCCTTTTCAAAACATCCCTGCATATCAGCCGACGTCTCAAAGAAAAAACGTACTTGTTCCGGATCGTACATCGAAATGCATTTCGCCTGAGCAATTGCGACGACCCGCGAGCGAATATCATCATGCAATGCGAGAAAGGATTCCAGGAATCGAATATCAAACGGCAAAAAATCATGAGGAAAATAAACACCTGAATGAGGCTGTCGGGCATCCTCATTCTCGTCATGCGTAAATCCACGACTTTTTAATAACTCCGCGAGCCGATAAATAACATCGTCGCCGACTAACAAATTGCATAGGGAATAGATATTGGGGCACGGCTCTTTGCGCCGTTGAGCGGCAGCGAATTGAGCGCGAATCAATGTCTTTAAAAGCTGGAAAGCAAACCTATTCCAACTTGGTTCCCCCACCAATCCCGATGGTGTGAAAGCGATGGAGGATGGATCTGTAGGCGCAAACGCTTCGAGTATAAATTCGAAATCCGCATCGATACTTTTGGGATTAATCCAATCAAACGGATCGAAGGAACTCTGCGAATTGCCTCCCAGAACTACGGTGCATGGCAAAGCAGAGGGGTCGTCAACATTTTGCTTTTCAATTTCTGCTTTTAATATTCCCGCCCAGGGAGCGACAACAATAGATGTACCCTGAAAGCTTTTTAAAAGCTCGATGCTGATTGCACATTTCTCAAGATCACGTGATCTTTGAAATAATAAAGTATGCACAGTGCTTGTTCCTCAACCCTTTAATACGCAAACTCGATCACGATTCGAAAACCTACATCTGCTTCGCGGCATTCCGGTTTGCGATGGCTACGCATTTCGGCATCGACCCGATGAGAATCGTAGGCGCCGCCACGGATATTCATCGCCAATAAAGTTGGATCGTAAGGATCGGCTTGCCATTCCCAAACATTCCCGATGAAGTCCGCCAGCGGTTCTTCCTTTTTTACGTACATATGTACGGGAGTGGTACGATCCATTTGCCCGGAAATGTTATGTTCATTCTGGTCATAATCATATTGCGAGTGAATCTCCTGCGCCTTCTGCCAATCTGCCTCACAGGGCAAGCGAATATTTTTTGGGAGACGATTGGGAAAATACTTGGCTTCCTCAAGGGTCTTCCAGTTTTTTAAAAGCCATTGACAGAATGCATTCGCTTCGTACCAAGAAACCCCCACTACGGGCAGACCGGGATGGGCAATACCGAACTTGGAATCGAACCAAAACTTAGGTATCAGGCTTGCTTCGTTATCATGTAACCAGTCTCGAGATTTGTTGCGAAGATAGATTTGCTGCTTTCCTCGAGGATTGTTATTGGACCAGGGATACTCCCATAACTTCAAATCCCCTTCCCATTGCAACGAGCCATTCTTTCGCTCAGATTTCGAACCGAGGCAGCGAGGAAAGTCATCCGATTCCAAAAACCGCTGGAAATCCCGATTCGTTGTCAGGAATTTAGCAATGTAAACTTCACGAGTCTCTGAGGGGCCTTTTGAGATCAGCAGGAATTCGTAACTTGCGATGGAGTAAAGTGCGTCTAATGTGTAAGCAACTTCTAGACGATTCTCGGGGGTCATTCGCGAATTATCAATGTATTGTCTCATTCTTTCTTGGATCCGCCCTCGATACTTTGGGGATAAGAAGCGGCCCATATCGAATGTGGCTTTGCCCAGGAGAATGAGCCGTCGATTGTACTCGACATCCTCGAGACGACTGAATTCAACCAGAGTAAGCCATTTATCGACAATCTTCTCGCGTTGCCTCGAATTCAACGCAGAACTCGCGACCGCCATGAGATATATTTGCTCCCAAGTTGGATCGTCGATATAAGAAATAAATTGATCATCTTCGGACCACAACTCACGATCGACAATGTAGTTAGCAGCGAAGTATTCTCTAAATCCTTCGTGAGCGAAAGCATAGGTACTGGGCTCCATTTCCACGAGCAGACTGATGTTTTCATGAACGAATCGTATAAATCTTTCCGCTTGTACTTTGCACTCTGCCGAAGAGACCTCATCAAATTCAGCAAAGTATTGCTGAAGAGTGTTTTCGAGCTGCTCACGTGAAATCTCCGTTCGGCTTCCTTCGGATACCTGCATTTGATAAGCTACATATCCAAGGATTTTTGCTCGCTCCAAAACCAGTTCTCCAAGATCTTTCGCCGTTGCGCTGCTCTCTTCCGAGGGCTCTGGTCTCCAATAGCCGAGAAGTAGACGCACGATTTCCTCGAGCACATCCACGCGACGATTTGGTAGTGTGGCATGGCGGTATTTGTAAACCAATACCAGCGACGTACAAAACATCGGATTCGACGCTAGGACGGTCAACTCGCGCGAGGTGCGGATGGCTTTGGAGAGATTCGATAAATCCCTCTTCTGTTCCGCGAAATCGGGCTCAACAAATGGCAGAACGTTTTCGATGAGATTCGTGACACTCGAGGGTTCGAGGGATGCCACTTCATTGCAGACATAGGATAACTTTTCAAAAGGCTCCTTGACTTCCTCAAATCCTTTTGGGCGGGACGATATCACAAAAAGATTCGAACGATAAAGCTTCCCTCCGTAAAACCGCGGGATTTCTGATACCAGTTTGATTTGAATATGATCTGTGAAATCCCGTCTCGCTTTGGATTGTTGCTCGGACGATTCCCACAACTCATCAGTAGAACCCTGAGAATACCTCAATTGTCCCCAGGCTTCCTTCCATTTACTGAGGTAGTTTTCTCCTTTGGGTTGCTCGATATCCTGAAGGTCAGCACCCACGGTTGCCACTTGATATTTTTGCGCGAAAGTGACAACTATCTCGCCGATTTCACTCCTCAATTTGTCTGGAACTTCATCCAGACCATCGAAAAATAGACAACATCCTCCGCCGGCAAGTAACTGGAAAAAGAACTCTTTGCCGAGCGGAGGCAAGGCATGGCTCTGGAGTTGTTTCGTATAAAAGTCGCCTAAAAAATGAACAAGCGGATCGTGCTCGATCTCCATTCGCTCCGTCTCGAGCAGAAATGTGGCAAAGTTCCGCATCCGCACAAAAATTGGGATCGGACAGGGGGAAATGATTTGCGACTCTTCCGTGTGTTCATACTCAATTTCCTTGGCGACAATCTCATCCCAGCCAGCGATATCCGAGGTCTTGCCCTCGGCAAAAGCCAAGGCTGTTCGTTTGAGAAGCGTTGTTTTTCCGCCACCTGGTGGTCCAATTAGGACTACGAAGCCATGTCGACAGAGTTGGGTTCCGAACTGGGACAAACCGTCACCGCCTACACTCGG
>JBIKMB010000298.1:0-6219 GCA_044359485.1 Pirellulaceae bacterium
GCGGCGGGGAGCAGATTGCGAACGATCACCAGAGCGGCAACCGCTAGGGGAAACATGCGGACCCCTAGAGCGGTCACGGGGGCCGTCAGGGTCTGATCATAGAGCCAACCGAAAAGGGTTGGCCAATTTCGATTCCAAAGATAAATAGAGGCAAGGCCTGCGAGGGGACCGGGAGTAAAAATCAGGAGCAGCAGCACGGCACCGCCGAGTTTCTGGAGCCAAGGACGCCTTCCCCAACAAAAGGAAAGAAGCAAAGCGGAGATCAGCCAAAAAGTGGCAGAGCAGATGCCAAGATAGATCGACCAACCAAACTCGCTGCTAAACTCCTGGGGTGTTTGCCAAAGATTGATTAGAAGTCTTGTCGCACTCCATGTTCCCGCCCCTTCCGCTTCGGACCCTATCGTTTTGGATTGCAAGCCTGTTGTCCAAACAAGATTCAATTGTGGCACCAGCGTTAGAAAAATCACCACTCCCCAAGTTAGGCTTCCCCACAGAATCATTGCCGAAGTTGGAATCGGAAATTTGAATTCACGATCATAGATTCGTTTTTCCTCTCGCGACGAGCTCAATGCAAAATCGATGAACCATCCCCTGCACCAAGCGAGTATTGCGAGGATTGCGAAGAGACTGAATCCCAGCAGCACGGGCATCGCCAGAGTCTGTCCGGTGATTTCACCAGCCGAAGCTTGCTGATAAAAACGCTCGGTGATCGTATCGACGCGATATAGATTCGTGACCGTCATGTCGGTGCTGAGTAGAGTGAACGCGATCAACATGGACAACAGAATGTACGGGCCGAGCATCGGAAGCGTAAAGCGACATAATGTTGAAACGGCACCCACATCGAGCCAAGCGTTTTCCTCGGCATTGGAGTTGCTGTGGCGAAGTCCGTAGCAGAGAGCGGCTGTCATCCAGGGGAAGACGTAGGCAGTTTGTATGAAGCAGACGGCGAATCCACTCCACCAACCATTTTGAATCGCCCCGACCTGCGTCAGTTTCCACCAGCCGAATTCGCCAAATATCGAATTCCATGCGCCCGCTTGGACATACACTGGGATTGCCATCGTGGAAAAGAGCAGGATGCCTAAGACACGACGACCCGGCAATTGGGTTCGCGACAATACGATAGCAACCAAAATCGAACAGGGGAGCGATAGGGCTAAAACCATTCCGTAAATCAGTATCGAGTTCAGCAGGGCTTGAGTCCACATGATTTCAGTATTGGTTCAAAAAGGATCGCCTTTTACTTTGTCTCGATTATGTTCTAATTCAGCGGCGGGTGATAGATGCGAATTGAATGGGGAGAGCGACGATTATTAATCAGACCGAACATTTTGAACGATTACGCCGCTGGCTAGCGCTGGAATCTGAGGCCGAGCGGTTGCGGATGACCGAGCGACGAAGGCGACAGGGAGCTGGGGATGTTGAGAAAAGTGGCGAGACGTTAGTCGATTTGGTTATCGCCGACCGAAAGATGGGAGTGGGTGGTCGGTACATTATCCGCTTCGCCAAACGTTCTGCTGGCAGACCACTTCCTTGGAACCGGTTGCGGCTTGGATCGCCGGTGATGGTGTCCGATGAAACGGGCGATGGGGGTTATCTATCGGGCGTGGTCTGTGCCCGCACTCAAGCCACGATCGATGTTTCTATCGATCAATGGCCGGAGGGAGATATCTTTCGAATCGATCTTTCCGCAGACGAAGTAACGCGGCAGCGGCAAATGTCGGCGATGCGAACCATCGAACAAT
Organism: Pirellulaceae bacterium; assembly: GCA_044359485.1. Lineage (GTDB taxonomy): Bacteria > Planctomycetota > Planctomycetia > Pirellulales > Pirellulaceae > JAFLCP01. Next base: position 1,749 of record JBIKMB010000298.1, read on the forward strand.
CGCGAGGTCGTGTCGCGGCGTTGCGGGATATTTTATTGCTGGATCGGGAAGCTACGTTTTGGGAACCCAAAGAAATGGAGGTCGCTCCGCATCTCAATCCATCGCAATGCGAGGCGGTGCGATTCGCTCTTTCGGCACGGGATCTGGCCATCATTCACGGACCGCCAGGCACTGGAAAAACGACGACCGTAGTGGAAATCATTCGACAAGCTGTGCTGCGAGGCGAAAAAGTACTTGCCTGTGCGCCGAGCAATGCGGGTGTTGATAATTTGCTGGAGAGACTGGTACCACTTGGAATCCCAGTGGTACGAGTTGGACATCCAGCCCGGGTGCATGAGACATTGCAGTCCCATACTCTCGATGCATTGATTGAAAACGATGAGACGATGGATTTAGTTAAGGATTATATGCGCGAAGCGGAGCGATTGACAAAGCAATCCAATCGTTACACTCGAGCGAAACCGCATCCAGGTTATCGGCAGCAGTTGAGGGAAGAAATCCGAGATCTGCGGGAAGCAGCCAAACGTCTGGAACGCCAAGTTTCCGATGGTATACTCGACGGTGCAGACGTTGTGTGCGCTACCACAACCTACGATCCGCAGGTGCTCGGTGATCGACTCTTTGATTTAGCTGTGATCGATGAAGCTTGTCAAAGCACCGAGCCCGGTATATGGCCTGTCGTCTTAAGGGCAGATCGGCTTGTTCTAGCCGGGGATCATTGCCAACTTCCCCCGACCGTTCTTTCGACGGAAGCGGCTTCCGAAGGCTTTGCGGTCAGCATGATGGAACGCTTGGTACATGACTTGGGGAAGAAGGTGACGCGTCAGCTAACGGTGCAGTATCGTATGCATCGCGATATTATGGGTTTTTCATCGGCCGAATTTTACAACAATTCACTCATTGCCGATCCTTCTGTTACAGAGCATTTATTGACCGATTCCGCTGAGATCACCCCTTCTGAATTGACCTCTTCGCCGCTGCTGTTTATCGATTCGGCAGGCGCGAATTGGGAGGAGCAACTCGAACCCGATGGGGAGAGCAAATTGAATCCCGATGAGGGGCGTTTGTTGCTGAAGATGCTCGAAGAGTTGATCGAAAGTGGACTAAATCCACGCGATATCGCAGTGATCGCTCCGTATGCCGCACAGGTTCGTTGGTTGCGGGACCATTATCGTGGTGCCAAGGTCGAGATCGACACGGTGGATGGGTTCCAAGGACGGGAGAAGGAAGCGGTCTTGATTTCGTTGGTCCGTTCGAATGCCGAAGGTGAAATCGGATTCCTGGGCGATCAGCGGCGGATGAATGTCGCTATGACGAGGGCGAAAAGAAAATTAATCATGATTGGCGACAGTAGCACTCTCGCCAATCATGCATTTTTCGCGCGGATGCTCGAATACTTCGAGCAACATACCAGCTATCACAGCGTATGGGAATTCATGTCGTGAAGTTGTAAAACGCTTCGCGAATCAGGAATGCTTCCGCTTATTTTTTTTGCCGGTCGGTCCACTCTTGACCTTGCCAGTTGGAGCGTCGCCTCGGTGCTTGCCGCGTCTAGGACCGCGCCCTTCCAGCGTGGTTTCAAAACGAGCGGGATGTTTCCAGGCGGAACGTTTGGCATTGCGATCATCGGAACCGCCACGGTACCCACGCGAGCCACCATCGTCCCGGTTGCTGTCACCGCGATCGCGTCCACCGCGATTTTCCGCGTCAGGAAAATCTTGGTCGTTACCAGCGCCGTAAAAAGGTCGACGGCCGCCGGGGCCCGCGTGTCGAGGTCCTCGTGAGTCACCCCCGAAGCCTCTTCGACCACGGCGATTGCGATCACCTCGCGGCCCATCGGCAACAAACTCGCTCTGTGTGTTTTTGGTTTTCTCCAGTAGTGGCTTGCCACCATTGGCCATCAAGGCGAGTGCCGCCGCAATCTTTTCGATTTCCAATTCAGGATTGTTGCGGCGATATTGATCGACAATGCTCTGAAAGTTTTCTAAATCGGAGCTTTGTATGGCTGTCGTGATTCGTTGGTGGAATCGCGAAACTCTCTTGAGATTCAACTCGCGCGACGTTGGAATGGGCATTTCTTCCATCGGCTTGCGAGTCGCATGTTCAAGTTGCTTGAGTTTGCGACGATCGTAAGGACCCACAAATAAAATCGCTTCGCCTTCTCGTCCAGCCCGTCCAGTTCGACCGATACGATGAACATAGACCTCGGGATTGATTGGCAAATCGAAATTCACCACGTGGCTTATATGTTGCACATCAAGTCCGCGAGCGGCGACGTCGGTCGCGATCAAGATTTCGATTTCTCTCGACTTGAGCTTATCGATAATTCTCTCTCGTTGCGCTTGGGCTATATCGCCATGCAATGCGGCAGCTCGAAAGCCGCGCTGGATCAACATCTCAGCAATCGGTTCACAAGAACTCTTGAGCTTGACAAAAACCAACATCGCTTCGAACTCCTCGGTCTCCGCGATACGGACCAGGGTCGACTCTTTGTTTCCGGTCGGTGCGATTACATAACGTTGACGAACGGTATCGGCAGTCGCCGTTTTTTGCGGGATAACAATTCGGACAGGCTGATTAAGATGCCTTTCGGCAATCTGCAAAATCGAATCTGGAATCGTCGCCGAGAAGAGGGCCGTTTGCCGCTGCTTCGGAGCTTTGTCGAGGATCCAATCCACATCTTCGGCAAAACCCATCTTGAGCATTTCATCGGCTTCATCGAGCACGACACATCGAATCGCGCTTAAATCGAGCACACCTTTTTGAACCAGATCGATCAAGCGACCTGGAGTTCCGACAATGACTTGCGGGAGTCGATTGAGCTGACGAAACTGTTGTTCATAGTTCTGGCCACCGCAAATGGCCATCACACGGAGGCCCTTGATCGCCGCTCCATACTTCTCGAAGGCTTCGGAAACCTGGATGGCCAATTCTCGCGTTGGAGCCAGCACCAGAATTTGAGGGGCTCGTATCGATGCATCCAAACGATGAAGAAGTGGCAGGGCGAAGGCGGCCGTTTTACCGGTCCCTGTCTGCGCTTGCCCAAGGACATCCTTTCCCTCGATCATCGGAGGAATCGTTTTGCGTTGAATGGGTGTCGCTGTGGAATATCCTGAATCAACTACGGCGGCGACAATCCGCGGGTCGAGGCCAAAATTTAAAAAGTCCGAAACTTGATCCTGCAATTCGTTGCTCAAAGCCATGAAAAAAACGCGATAACCCCGCTGATAAGAATCCTATGCCGCTGAAACTAGAAACCAATACCACTGCCGCCTCTCCAGAGGGATGTTGTTCACAACTTACGCCGAAGCAATCCTGTTGAGATCATTCAGGGTAGCGAATGAGGCAGGAGTTGAGCATTCACACAAGGCAGTGTGTCTAGAAGTTTCGTATAGGTTAATATTTATTCACCACTTTAGGGAGGGGCAAAATTTCCGATTTGAGCGGAAATCTAGCAGATAGCTCGCCAGACCCTCCTTCGCCGGACTCCAGGCGAGGTTGGACCAAGTCGCCTCGCTGGGTTACCGTAACAGTGCAGTCGGTGGGAATCAGCCCCCTTTTTTGCGTTTTTTGATCCAATATTCGACGGAAATTGCCCCAAAATGGTGGAAAATAAAGTGTTTCATGTGACCGAAAGCAAAGCCGGCTCGACGATCGTTGGGGCTATCAAGAACTGGTTGCCAGGCATCTCCTGGAACGATACCTAGCGCCAGACGTGCCTGGCACCCTTTGTGCGATCTTCGGTGCCCGGCGATCTTCGGTGCCCGGCACCCGTGTAGGCACCCTTGATCTTCGGTGCCAATCTTCGGTGCCAATCTTCGGTGCCAATCTTCGGTGCCAGGCACGCTTTTTGCCATCTTCGGTGCCAGGCACGCTTTTGACGAGGCAACCTTTTGACTGTCCCATCAGCCGCTAGCGTTAGCCAAAACGCATTCCAGTCATCGGTAGACTGACCACAATTCACCCAGACACTCACCAGCCGTTATCGCCGGCTCGGGCTTGCGGCCCCATCTTCGGTGCCTGGCATCCTCGTTGCCGGCCAGCCGCGATCTTGGCCGGCGGTGTGCCTGGCACCCTGCTGGCGGGCGCCTGGCACCCTGCTGGCGGGCGTATACATGGCATTTCATGCGGAATTGCATTTCATCGCATGGATGGATTCGCAAAGATGAGATACTGCGTGAGCTGGCAAGACAGTACCCGTAGAACCAAAGAAAAAACAATAGGATCGAAGTAACACAACGAGGCAACAAGAATGAGGCAACCCAACGAAGTCGCACAGTGAGATTGCACTGCGAACAACACAGTAAACACCACCGTGCAGCAGAGTCCCGCAGCAACACAGTGCAATAGCAACACAGTGCAATAGCAACACAGTGCAATAGCAACACAGTGCAATAGCAACACAGTGCAATAGCAACACAGTGCACTAGCAACACAGTGCACTAGCAACACAGTGCAATAGCAACACAGT